>JAQCDI010000009.1 GCA_027620595.1 Bacteroidota bacterium
CGCCCGGGACGGGCGGCCCGCCGAGGTGGACGGCCACGAAGGCCGCGAGAACGTAGCCTGGATGCTCCGGGCCATTGAAGCCTCGGGCGAAGACCGATACCCGGTGTCGGCTCACCGATGACCGGTGGAACGCTGGCGTCTGCCTGCGTATCCTTTCGCGACATCACCCTGAATCATTGCGTCCAGATCCATGAAGCACCTGGCTACTGCCGTTCTGCTGCTGGCGTGTACGCTTCCTGCCGCCGCCCAGGATACCATTGCCACCGATCGACCGGACTTCACCGAGTCGACATCGACCGTTCCCCAGCGCTCGTTGCAGGCCGAATTCGGCTTTACCCGTGCCACCGTGGGCGGTGACTTCGTGGACACGGCCGGAGAGGGCCTGATCCGCTATGGTCTTCGCTCCCGTTTCGAGCTCCGGCTTGGCCTGCCCTCGCGCATCAATGTGGACGGACTCGATGCGGGTTTGGGAGACATGAGTGTGGGATTCAAATGGAATGCGGCCAGCTTCGGAAATGGGTCCAGACTTTCGGTGCTGGGTACCTTGATCCTGCCCACCGGGCAGGAGGATTTCACGTCGGAGGAAGCCGAGCCGTCCATCCTTGTCGTTGGCAGCATCCCGCTCACGGATCGAATCGGGCTTGCCGGCCAAACCGGTTTGAATTTTTTCAAGACCGCGGATGAATGGAATGCCGGCTTCTTTGCCACCACGGTCCTGGGCTTCTCCCTGATGGAAAACGTGGGGGCCTTCGCCGAAGTCCGCATGGACAAAATCGAAAACCTGGACGCCCAGGTCGTAGCGCACACCGGATTGACCTACCTCTTCTCGCCTGACTTCCAGGTGGACGTGCATGGCGGCGTGGGTGTCACGGAAACGGCGCCGGACCATTTCATCGGGTTCGGCCTCGCCTACCGGCACTGATCCGGCCTTCAGGGCCCCATGATTTCCCCGGTCGGGATCGCAATCCCGACGTAGTTTCGGGGGCGCCCGTTCCGGGCGCCACCTTTTCTTTGCTCCGTCCAATCCTCGACCGCCGTGTCCTACCGCTCCTGCGTCTGGTTTACCGCCCTCGTCTTCCTGTTTCCCGCCACGGTCATGGGCCAGCAGACCGTTCCTCTCTGGGACAATGTGGAATCGCTGCCCAGCTCCCCCGCTGGACGCTACGACGACATGACCTGGCTCGACCCGGATCGTGGGTGGGTAGTCAACCTTGCCGGTGAGATCTGGCATACCGAGGACGGCGCGCAGACCTGGACACGGCAGGCCCTCAAGCCCAACGTCCGGTTCCGCAGCGTGGCCTGTCGGGACACCCCCAGTACAGCCACCGGCAAGGAAGTCTGCTGGGCCGGCACCGTCCTCCCCGCCGGCGCGGGCAACAGCTCCTCGATGCTCTGGGAAACCCGGGACGGTGGCGAACACTGGATCGACATTACCCACCGCATTTCGGGTGTTCTTCCCTACGGTATCTGTGGCATGGCCTCCATGGGCAACAAGGCCTGGGCCGTGGGTGCGTACTACGGCGAGCCGACGCTTGTGCGCTCCACGGACGGGGGTGAGACATGGGAAGGCATTTCGTTGGCCGCCCACGCCACAAACCTGATCGATGTCCACTTCAAGGATGAAATGGAAGGCTATGTCGTCGGAGGATCCGAAGGCCTGGCCTCGGGAAATGCGGTCGTGCTGCGTACGCTTGATGGCGGGGATACCTGGGAGAAGGTGTTCGAATCCTCACTGTCCGACCAGGCACGAGCCGAATGGGGTTGGAAAATCTCCTTCCCGACCGATCGGGTCGGCTACGTTTCGGTGGAGTACAACAGCGGTGGGGCACCGACGGCCAAACTCCTCAAGACCGAGGACGGGGGCGCCACCTGGCGTGAGGTCTGGATCGCAGGATCGAACTCCAGCGCAGGTCTGCAGGGCCTCGGATTCATTTCCGAAACCGTCGGCTGGGCCTCGGGACGCGGCATCACTTCGGTCACGACGGACGGCGGAGCGTCCTGGACGCAACTCGGGCACTTCAATCCGGGCAGCGGCGAGGGCCAGCTCGATGGCGCCATGAACCGTTTCTTCGTGGTCAACGACACCCTTGCCTACGGCGTTGGCCTCCGGATGTACAAGCTGACCACCCGATCGGCTGTCGGTACACAGCTCGAAGCGGTTCCTCTGCCCGAGGCCTTCACCCTCGACGCCATCTACCCCAACCCCTTCGCCGAACAGGCTACCCTCCCGTTCACGCTGCACCGCGCTTCCATGGTCCACGTGCAGGTCATCGACATGTTGGGGCGGCGGCACCGCACCTTCCCCAGTCGGTATCTGCAACCCGGGGTCCACGAAATAACGTGGGATGGCACCGATGAGGCCGGCCTGCGCGTTCCGTCGGGCGGGTACATTTTCCTGGTGGACATCGGGGAGTCCATCGAGACCAAGCGGGTGGTCATGGTCCGCTAGAAGCCTGTTGGAAAACCCGCGTTTCCATGCTCTCGTTTGATCAACCCCTTGCGATCTTCGTGGTGATCGCCCTGGCGGCCTGGGGCGGCATGTATGTTTTCCGGCTGGTGCGCCTCGGGATCAGAGGCCGAAGGGATGCGGCAGACGAGGAAATCAAGGAACGGACGCAACGCATGCTGGAGCAATACCGCCGGAGCAAGGGAAAGCGAGGGGATTGAGTGGTTCCGTACTTTGCCTCTCGGGTCCGGGCATCGTAATCTGCTCCGGAGACCGTTCCCAACGACCCGATTCCCATGGGCAACCCCATCATCCACTTCGAAGTGGCCGGCACCGACGGCCCCTCCCTGGAAACGTTCTATTCGCAGCTCTTCGGATGGAAGATCGACCATCAAGGTCAGGGAGACATGCAGTACGGATTCGTGCAGGAAGGTTCGGCCGGACCCATCGGCGGTGGCATCCGGCATGAACCCGGAGGCAAACCGGAGGTCGTCTTCTACGTGCAGGTCGAGGATCTGCAGACGGCCATCCGCAGCGCTTTGGATCTGGGCGGCAAGGTCCGGATCGAGCCCGTCGAGACGGGCGATGTGACGTTTGCCATGATTACCGACCCGCAGGGCAACTCGTTGGGAATCATCCAGTTGCCGGAACAGGATGATGCGTGATCGGGTTCTGCGTCCCGCAGGCCGACCGTGCATAAAGCCCGGCGTCGGTCTCCTGTGCCTCCTCCTTTTCCTGACAGCCCTGCCGCTGGCTGCCCAACAACCGGATACCTTCCGGTCCCGTCGCTCCGCATTGACCGCCGCCCATCCGGGAGCCATGATCATCCTGCCCGCCCGATGGGAAGAAAAGACCATGGAGCAACCATCCTGGATCCAGGAGCCGACCTTCTTCTACTTCACGGGGCTCGCCGAAACGCCGGGAGCCATCCTGGTCCTCGACGCGTCGACGGACACCCACGTCCTCTTTGCTGCCCCTGCGCCCGAATCCTTCGGCATCTCCCTGCCCGAAGCCGACCTGATGGAGCGACCCGACCTCGCCGCAGCCTCCGGAATCGACGCCGTACTGCCCATCGAACGGTTCGCCCCCTTTGTCCGCAGCCGACTCGAGGCCACCGACGGTCCCGATCGACTCCTCCTCGACACCCCTCGTTTTCCGACGCCACAGGCCACCCCGCCAGGCATGTTGGTGGTTTCAGGATTGCACGCCCTGTGGGAGCAGACCCTGCGTCAGGCCTTTCCCGATACACCCTTCGGATCCGTGTCGGACACGGTCGGCCAACTGCGCTGGACCAAATCGGATGAGGAGATCCACCATTTGCGCCGCAATGGAAAAGCATCAGCCGAGGCCCTGAAAGCCGGCATGCTTGCGGTACGCGCCGGCGGTGCACAGCGCGAAGCCGAGGCCCGCGTTGTTGCCACCTGTCTCGAAGAGGGCATGGAAGGCCCCTCCTTCTGGCCCTGGGTCATGGGCGGACCGAATGCCCACATTTCCCGCGTGGTGGGGTCCTTCTATTCCTACACCCACCTCGACCGGACCTATCAGGTCGGAGAATTGGTCCGGGTGGACATCGGGTGCATGTCCGGTGGCTACGGCGGCGACGTGGGCCGTACCGTTCCGGTCTCCGGAACATGGACCCCGGATCAGGCCCGTGTCTGGGATCTGCTCGTGGCAGGATACCTCGGCGGCGTTGCCGCCATGCGGGCCGGAGTCCGCCTCGATGCGGCCCAGGAAGCTTCCCGGAGCGCGGTCCTTGCCGCCGGGCGGGCCGATCCTTCCCTGACCGCCCTGTCCCGGCGCATGGCAGCCGAAGACGGGATCCTCTGGCACATACACGGCGTCGGCATCGAATCCGGGGAAACGCCGGGCGAGCCGGTCCTTCGCGCCGGCAGCGTCATCGCATTCGAACCCATGTTCTCGCTCGGCACCGACGCGTTCTACCTCGAGGACATGTGGCTGATCACCGACACGGGCGTCGAACTCCTGACGCCGGGACTTCCCACGACCTCCACCGAAATCGAATCCTTCCTTTCCCGCTGATCCATGCCTGAATCTCCCATTGTCGTCCTCGGCTGCGGCCTTGTCGGCAGCGCCATCGTCACGGATCTGGCCCTCCGCGAAAACCTTCCGGTGTTGGCGGTCGACATCCGTTCTGCCAACCTCGAACGCCTCCCTTCGCATCCGAACATCCGGACCCTCCAGGCGGACGTCCGACAGGAGGGCGTGGTGTCCGGGCTGTCCGCCGACGCCCGCCTCTTCATCTGCGCCGTTCCCGGATTCATGGGCTTTGAGACACTGCGTCGCATCATCGACACGGGCCGCAACGTGGTGGACATCTCGTTCTTCCCCGAGGATGCCTTCGAACTCGACGCCCTGGCGCGGGAAAAGGGCGTTACCGCTGTCGTGGACTGTGGTGTGGCCCCGGGATTGTGCAATGTGCAGGCCGGATGGGTGCAGGAACGGGCCGACCGCGTGGACTCCTACCTCTGCTTCGTCGGAGGGCTGCCCACGGTTCGCGTCAAACCCTTCGAATACCGGGCCGTCTTCTCACCCATCGATGTCATCGAGGAGTATACCCGTCCGGCGCGCTACGTGGAGCATGGCCAACTCGTTACGCGGGAAGCGTTGACTGACATCGAGCCCCTGGACCTCCCGGGCGCCGGTTCGCTCGAGGCCTTCAACACCGATGGCCTCCGTTCGCTCATCCACACGCTGGACGCGCCATTCAAGAAGGAGAAGACCCTGCGCTACCCCGGTCACGCCGAACTCATGCGCACATTCCGGGACACAGGATTGTTTTCGGGCGAACCGATGGACACGCCGTCCGGCCCGGTCCGGCCTATCGATGTGACCAGCCGTCTTCTGTTTGCGGAGTGGAAAATGGGTCCTGAGGATCGGGACCTGACGGTGATGCGCGTCGTCATGGAGGGCCTCTTCGAAGGGACCCGGCGCCGATTCACGTTCGATCTGCTCGATCACTTCGACGAGGTGGAAGGCGTCCATTCCATGGCCCGTACCACCGGCTATACCTGCACGATCGTGGCAGGCATGATGCTGGACGGGTCCTTCGACAGGGTGGGGATCTGTCCGCCTGAATATCTAGGTGCCACGGCTGGATGCTACGAGGCGATGCTGGCTGGCTATACCCGTCGGGGCATCAAGGTGCGCATGCAGGAAAAATCCATCGACTGAGGTTTTCCGGGGCGGAATCCGGGGTCCTTATGATGACCCCGATATTTTTCGAAGGGGTGTGACATTTCGGTGTCACACCCCTCCCTGTATCATGGGTACAGAACGAGAATGAAGCGGCCCCCAATGGGCCCCCAACCCGAACCTGACCATGAAGAACGCTCCTGCTTTCGCGCCCTCTCCGCTGCCTGTCGCTCCGCCCCAGCCGCACTCCCGGCGTCGGGCCCTCTCATCCCAGGGCATGAACGGTGCCCACGCCTTGGCCGCCCTCCGCAGCAACGGATTCCACCTCGACATCTCGGGCCCGACGCCGGAACTGGTTTCGCGGGATGAGAAGGTCCGCGTGCCGCTCGACGACCTGATCCTCGGTCAGCTCGAAGCGGCCAAGCATCTGGCCCACGACCAGTATGTGCGGGCCATGTTGACGGGCGACACCGACCTCGATACACACCGCGCCACACTCAATTTCCTGAGCCGTCGTCTCCAGAAGGCTGCCCCGGTGCCCGCCACCATGGCCCGCCCCGAAGCCGCTCTGCGCAAGCCGACGCGCCTGGCCCGTCGCGCCCAGGAATCCAGCCGACAAGCGGCCTGAGAATCTGGGGCCTGTGCACAGGCCCTAGTGGCCCAGGTCCAGTTTGAGCTGCTCCGGCGGTGGACCCTGGGCCAGGGATCGGAGGTTCGAAAGTGTGATTCCCAGCAGACGGACGGGACGGGTCGGCGGCCCCGGAGCGTGTTGCAACAGCAGGGTTACAAGCTCCAGGATATCCTCCCGATCATGGACAAGGTGCGGCGTGGCCGTCTGTCGTGTCGAAATCTGGAAATCGTCCGTTTTGATCTTCAGGGTCACCGTGTGACCCCCCAGCTGCGCCTCCTGAAGCCGCTCGGCCACCTTGGCAGCAATGCCTTCCAGCCGCAGGAGCAGGTCGGGAACGTCCATGACGTTGGATTCGAACGTGCGCTCGGCCCCGAGAGACTTCCGTCCCCGGTGGGGGCGTACAGGCCGATTGTCTTCCCCGCGGCACACCCGGTAGTAGTAGGAGCCTGCCTTGCCGAAGCGTCGTACCAGCTCTTCTTCCTCGAAGAGCCGAAGATCGGCGCCTGTGCGGATTCCCTGGGCATGCATGCGTTGGGCCGTCACCGGCCCGACACCGTGGAATTTCTCCACCGGAAGCGCCGAAATGAACGCCAGCGCTTCCCGGGGGCGGATCACGGTCATCCCATCCGGCTTCCTGAAATCCGAGCCCACTTTGGCCAGGAACTTGTTGTAGGACACACCGGCAGATGCCGTCAATCCCGTCTCCTGCAGGATCTCGGCGCGGATCCGCCGGGCAATTTCCGTGGCTGAAAGCCCCTCGACCAGGGACTCTGTAACGTCCAGGTACGCTTCATCCAGCGAGAGGGGCTCAACGAAGGGCGCATACCGCGCAAACACAGCCCGTACCTGCCTCGAAACGGAACGATAGACGTCGAACCGGGCCGGAACAAAGATCAGGCCGGGGCAGGCCTTGGCAGCCGCGGCGGAAGACATGGCCGAGCGTACGCCGAACACCCTCGCCTCGTAGCTGGCAGCCGCCACCACACCCCGGCGGGACGAACCGCCCACCGCCACCGGCTTCCCCCGCAATTCCGGAAAATCGCGTTGCTCCACGGACGCATAGAAGGCGTCCATGTCCACGTGGATGATCTTGCGCAGTTCGGGCATGTGGCGTCGTGATTGCTCTGTTAATCGCGTTTCCTTGGACAGAGGATCCCTCCCTTCCTGCTCGACCTGATTCTCCGGTTCCTGTGTCCCTCCGCTCCACTCCGCACGGCATCCGGTCCACGGCCCTTTCGTGGCTCGTGGCCCTTTCCCTCCTGTGTTGGCTTCCGGCCTGCGCACCCACCATCGCCCCGTTCTCGGCGCGGGCCTACGAGATGGCTGTGGACCTCAAGGTTGACGCCACCCGGGTCATGGAGCAAGCGGAAGAACCGTTCGACCGGCACCGGTCGCGGGTTGATGCCCTGCGGATACAGATGCAAAAAGCCGCAGAGTATGCCAATGGACGACCCCGGAACGAGCATTCCAGTCGGCAATGGACGCTGATGAACGACCCGGAAGGATATCTCCTGGGAGGTTTCCTTTCCCGATGGGAGCAGGAAGATTCCCTTTCGTATGCCTTCATCGTCGAGGCGGGCAACATGGTGGCCGAGGGATTCGACACCATCATCGGCCTGGAGAGTGGCAAAGTCGGAAACCAACGGAGGTAGTCATGCCGGAACCCGTGCTCGCCTCCATATTGGAGGAAATCACCCCTCAAATCGAAGCCATCCTTCCAGAAATGGCCGATCGGCTCCTGCCGGCCGGAAAGGACATCATCCGCAGTCATGCCGAACAGCTCGAGCAGTGGGCCGCCCAGGCCGCATCCGGGCAACTGACCGAGCAGGATCTGGCCTGGCTCGTCCGCTCCCGCATGGACCTGAATCGATTGCGGGCCCTCGAGTCGGCCGGCCTGTCCCTCGTGGAGATCGACCTCTTCCGTCAGAGCCTTACCCGGACGCTGATCGGCCTGTTGGCCAGCCGCATCGCCGCCTGAATCCGGGCGCCGCCCCGTGCGTTCAGAGCTTTCCACATTGGTTGCGAAGGGTCCTGACCGACCCTATGTTGATCCTTTCTGTCCGCCGCATTCCGCTCGCTCCGCGCCCCGGTCCCGATGTCCGATTCCCCCTACCTGGTCACTGCCAGAAAGTACCGACCCCTCCTGTTTTCGGAAGTGGTGGCCCAGGAGCACGTAACCGAGACGCTCAAGAACGCCATCCGGCTCGATCGGCTGGCACACGCCTACCTGTTCACGGGTCCCCGCGGCGTGGGCAAGACCACGGCCGCACGCATCCTCGCCAAGGCCATCAACTGCACGACCCCCATCGAGGACCGTGCGGATCGGGCCGAACCCTGCCGCGCCTGCGTGTCGTGTCAGTCGTTCGAGGAAGGCCGCAACATGAACATCATCGAGATCGACGCGGCCTCGAACAACAAGGTGGACGATATCCGGGAGCTCCGGGACACGGTCCGGATTCCGCCCCAGAACAACCGCATGAAGGTCTACATCGTGGACGAGGTCCACATGCTGACCACGTCGGCGTTCAACGCTCTCCTCAAGACCCTCGAGGAGCCGCCGCCGCATGTCATGTTCATCTTTGCCACCACCGAGCCGCACAAGGTCCTTCCGACCATCCAGTCCCGGTGTCAGCGCTTCGACTTCCGACGGATCGCCATCCAGGAAACCATCGACCGGCTCAAACTGGTGTGCGCCCAGGAGAATATCCAGGCCGACGAAGCCTCCCTCATGCTGGTGGCCCGCAAAGGGGACGGCGCGCTGCGTGATGCCTTGTCCGTGTTCGATCAGGCGGTTTCGCTCTGTGGCACCGACATCCAGCATGCCGAACTGATCCGCGCCCTGGGAGTGGTCGATACCGACCTCTATTTTCAGGTCACCGATGCCGTGCAGGCGCAGGATCACGCCACCATGCTGCGGCTGGTGGACCGCATTGTGCGCGCCGGCTACGATCTGCAGGAGTTCGTGGACGGCCTGGCCGAACACCTTCGCAATTTCCTGGTGGCCATCACCGTCCGGGACCCATCCCTGATCGAGTCCACGGACTCGGACCGTGCCCGGATTGCCACCCAGGCGGCCCGCTTCTCACCGTCCCTGCTCATGAGTCTGGTCCAAATCGTGGGCTCCCTGGCCGGGCAACTGCGCAGCGCGCGGCAACCCCGTCTGACCCTGGAAATGGGACTCCTCCGTATGGCGTCCCTGCCCGAAGCCGTCGATGTCAAGACCGCGCTGGCCAAGCTGGACCGGCTCGAGCGCATGGCGGCCACCGGTGAAGTCAAGATCATTTCCGAAAAGGTGGTCCGCCAGATCACCGAGGAGCCGCGGGCATCCGCGGCTGGCGTGCCAACCCGGACGGCTGCTCCCCAGGTGGCCCCGTCGGTGCAATCCGCCCCCGCACCGACACAGGCCGCACAACCGGCAGCTGCTCCGGCACCCCCGGCTCCCGCCCCGGCCCGTGATGCCGGTCCCGCTCCTGAAGAGACCGGGGACGGCGCCCCCATTTCCCGTGCTCCGGATACGGACGAACCGCTCGGAAGCACCCCTTCGCTGCCTCGGGTGGAGCCGTCCCGCCCTGCCCCGACCGCCGAGCCGGAAAACGAACGTCCACTTCCGCCGCCGGGGCCCTCCCTGTTCGGCGATGCACCGGCCATCCGCGCGCCCCGGCGGCGGAGCGAGGATCCGTCAAACCGCTTGGACGAGGACGTACTGATCCTCGACATGGACCCGGAACCGACGGATACGCCAGCCGACCCGACCACCCTGCAGACCCTGGAGATGGCCTGGGAGAGCATTGTGATGGATGTCCTCCAGCATGAGAAGCAGCTGGGCTCCTTCCTGCGCCAGGCGCGCCTGACCGCATTCGAAGGCAAGGCCCTGCTGCTTTCGGTCCCCGACGACTTCCATGCCAAGGCGCTGCGCAATGAGCGGGCGCGCCTGGCGCATCGACTCCGCGAGGCAACCGGCGTACATGTGGAGAGCATCGGCTTCCGAGTGGACCAACCCGAAGGGGAACGGATCGAAACCGTGGACGATGAGGTCAATGCCCGGGAGACGCTGCAAACCTTGTGTGAAGAGAACCCGGCCGTGCGCGCCCTGGTGGAGCGTTTCGGCGGGGAGATCGTATGGTGAGGCCCCTTCTGCCGAGTCTCCCCTTCGCGGCCGGATTCCGTGCCGCCCACCAATCCCTTTCCGACCATGACTGATGGAATGAACATGGCTGACATGTTCGGCAAGATTGCCGAAATGCAGCGTAAAATGGCTGAAACCCAGGACCACCTGGGCTCTAAAACGGTGTCCGCCGAAGCAGGCGGAGGCATGGTCAAGGTGACCGCCAACGGACTGCAGCGCGTCACGTCCATCAAGATCGAAAAAGAAGTCATCGACCCGGCCGATGCAGAGTTGCTCGAGGACCTGGTGATGGCCGGCGTCAACAAGGCGCTCGAGGAAGCGGCAGCACTGGCCCGTGACGAAATGGCCAAGGCTGCCGGTGGCTTCATCCCCCCGGGCACGGACCTGAGCCGCTTCGGCCTCTGATCGGCACCTCATGCAGTACTCCTCGGAATCGGTCGAGACCCTGGTGGAGCAATTTGCCACCCTGCCCGGCATCGGTCGCAAGACCGCCCGGCGGTTGGCCTCCTTCATCCTGAAGCAGCCAAGAGCGGCGGTCGAGGAAATGGCCTCCGCTCTGATTGCCGTCAAGGACAAGGTCATTTTCTGCTCCGTATGTTTCAATGTGGCGGACCGCGATCCGTGTCCCATCTGCACCTCCGCCAAGCGCGATCAACGCCTGGTATGCGTGGTGGAGGAGCCCAGTGACTTGATGGCCATCGAGCGGACCGGCGGATTCTCAGGCGCCTACCACGTGCTTGGCGGCGCCATATCGCCGCTGGACGGGATCGGCCCCGAAGACCTGCGCATCAAGGAGCTGGTGGCCCGGGTGGCCAAGCCCCGCGAAGGCGCACCTTCCGTTTCGGAGATCATCCTGGCCGTGAATCCCTCGGTCGAAGGAGACACGACGGCCTACTACATCTCCCAGTTGCTGTCACCGTTCGAGGTCCGCATCACCCGACTGGCCCGCGGCATTCCCATCGGCAGCGACCTGGAATTCACGGACGAGGCCACCCTGACGCGCGCACTCGAAGCCCGCGTCTCCGTCTGACCATGGCTGCGCGCTCTTCGGCTGCCAGTGCCCGGACCACAGGCATCCTGTCGCCCTGGGCCACCCGGCTCCTGGCCATCTTCTCCCTGCTCGTGCTCCTCGGATATGTGGTCTGGCCCACGTTCCGCGTGTTCGCCCTGGGGGCCGATCCGGCCATCCTGACCGACCTGTTCCGTTCCTGGACCTCAGCCAACGCCCGCGCGCTCTACAATTCGGTCTGGATCAGCGTCTGGACGGTGGCAGGAGCAGGTGTCCTGGGCACGACCATGGCGTGGATCCTGTTCCGCTACGATTTCCCGCTCAAGCGCATCCTGGTCTCCCTGGCGGCGCTGCCCTTGGCCCTCCCACCCCTGGTGGGGGTCCTGGCCTTCCTGTTCCTTTATGGGGAAAGCGGCATCCTCCCGCGCGGCCTGCAAGTGCTCCTCGGCCTCGAGAGCGTACCGTTTGCCTTTTCCGGACTCTGGGCCGTCTGGCTCGTACACGTCTACTCGATGTACGTGTTCTTTTACCTCTTCTGCGCCGCCTCGCTGCGCACCGTGGACCAGAGCCTCCTCGAGGCTGCTTCCGATCTGGGAGCAGGCCCCATCCGCTCCTTCCTGACCGTCATCCTGCCGCATCTGCGGCCCTCGATGGTCAGCGCCTCCCTCTTGGTGTTCATGATTTCCATGGCCTCGTTCACGGCGCCCCTGCTCTTTGCCGGCACGGAGAATTTCCTGACGCTGCAGATCTACAATTACAAGATGAACGGCAATCTGGCGTATTCCGCTGCCGTTTCCGTGGTGCTCACCGTGATCTGCCTGCTTTTCCTGGTCCTGATCGAATGGGATCGACGCCGTGGCCGGGTGGCCACGGCGTCGAAAGGCTCGGCGCCGGCCCCCAGCCCGGTTTCGAGCGGCCCGGGACGCCTCCTGGCCTGGCTGGGGGCCGGCGCCATCATCGTCTTCCTGGCCCTGCCCGTCCTGACCGTGATCATGATCTCGTTCGTTGAGGAGGGCAGCTGGACCTACCAGGTCCTCCCGCAGGCCTACACCCTGGACAACTATCTGGACCTGCTGCGCCAACCCGATGTGGCCCGCCCCATCCTGAATTCGCTCCAGATGGCCACCATCGCATCGGTGGCCAACGTCCTGTTCGGCGTCATGGCCGCCCTGCTCATCGTCAAGGGACAGGTCAAGGGACGCGGACTGATCCGCACCCTGGCCGTCCTGCCGTTCGCCATCCCGGGCACCGTGATTGCCATCAACCTCATCGTGACGTTCAGCGAGGCCACGCCCCTGGCCGGCGGCACCATCCTCGTGGGAACGTTCTGGCTGCTGCCCCTGGCCTACTTCATCCGGCACATTCCCCTCGTGGTACGCTCCACCGTGGCCGCCCTCGACACCTACGACGACCGGCTCACGGACGCCTCCATCGACCTGGGCGCCTCCCGATGGCGCACCTTCCGTGAGGTCATGCTGCCCAGCATCCTGCCGGGCATCCTGGCCGGAACGCTGCTCACCTTCGTGACGGCACTGGGGGAATTCGTCTCCTCCATCCTGCTTTACGTGTTCGACAACCGGCCCATTTCCGTGGAAATCCTGTCCCAGCTCCGGATCTACGATTTCGGAGGGGCGGCGGCCTACTCGGTGTTCCTGATGATCCTCATCGGCGGCGCCACCTGGCTGACCAACCGCCTTTCGGAGGATCGCCCGGACACCCGCCCCGGCAGTGTGCCCCTCTGAGGCGCAGACCCAACGGTTCGCCCGAAAACGGCCACGGCACGCCAAACCCCGGCGACCACGAAGCGCAACAGCCCCCGGACCGCCTAGATGTCTGACGTCATGATGAATGTCGGGCGCTGCGCAAAGGAGTGGTAGAAAGGCCGGAAACGCTCGGTATTGTAGTACTTGGCCACGTCGACCACTTTTTTCGTGCCGACCACGACATCGAGCGGGACGTTGTCGTAGGTCCCGTTGCGCACGCTGACCAACCGACCGTTGGAGCGGTTCAGGATCAGGTCCAGGGCCAGGTTGCCAAAGGCCATCGGGACGATCGAGTCCAGGGCGTCCGGATCCCCGCAACGCACCAGGTAACCCAGGCGTTGACTGACCACGTTGACGCGCTTGCCATTGTTGTATTTGGGCGATAGGCGCTTGAGGTCGGAAGCCACCTTGTCCCCGATACCTCCCAGTTTCTTGTGTCCGTACTGATCGGCTTCCTCCCCTTCGAACGACATGCCCGAATGATGCGCCATCGTGGCCCCTTCGGACACCAGCACGACGGCATACTTGCTCGGATGACGGTTCCGGTCGTATGTCAGGATTTCGGCCAGGTGTTCGGGATCGAACGGGTGTTCGGGAATGACACACCGGTCGGCCGCCCCGGCCATCGTGGGCAACAGGGCCGAAAATCCGGCATAGCGACCGAAGACCTCGATCACCAGGTAGCGCTCGTGCGAACCGGCCGACGTCCGCAGCGTGTGCGCCAGCTCGATGGTGCGCGTCACGCACGTCCCGAAGCCGATGCAGTAGTCCGTGCCGGGCACGTCGTTGTCCATCGTCTTGGGAATGGCAATGACCTTGACCCCTTCCTTGTAGAGCCGGTGGCCGTAGCTGAGCGTATCGTCCCCGCCGATCGGAATCAGGTAGTCCAGCCCCAGGAATTCGATGTTCTTGAGGATGTCTGGCGTGATGTCGTTGATGTCATCGGTGTAGCGGTCGGCCAGATGCGCCGGAACCATGGCCTTGGGCAGGTGGCTCGGGCGGGTGCGGGACGAATGCAGGAACGTGCCTCCGGTCCTTCCCGCACGGTTCACCACCTCCTCGGTCAGGACCTTGTAGCACTCCGAGTTGTCGGCATCCGGCTGCGGAACGATGTCCACCAGACCGGCCCAACCGCGGCGGATCCCGATCACGCGGTACCCTTCGCGCATGGCGCGGATGGTCACGGCGCGGATGGCGGGATTGAGGCCGGGGACGTCGCCGCCGCCCGTAAGGATGCCGATGGTGCCTTTGTAGGAAGTCATGGTGGATGCAGGAAGAATTGGGGTTGGGGGGCGATCCGCAGGCAGCGGACTGGATTGCTTGCCGAGCTTGAATGCCGCTCGGGATGGCGGGGCACGCAGCGGAAGTAACGACACCCCGGGGGCCGGATCAACCGGAATTCCGGTTTGGCAACCACGGTGAATCCCTTACCCGAAAGCGTGGATCGTGGCGCCGTTCAAACTGGCCCCCGACGGCGAGCAGAGGTGCAGGAAGTGCTCGACCAGATCCTCGGCCGACACCCCTTTCGCCTCTCCTGCCTCTCCTCCGAAAAGGATCATGGAAGGCGCCACAGCATGGGCGCGCAGACCTGCGTCGGCATATTCCGCTGCCAGCGCTTCCACCAGACGGACCACACCGGCCTTGGAAGCCGAATACGCAGCCTGCTGAGCTGCGCCCTGTACGCTTCCCTGCCGGGATGCCAAGGCAATCAACGTCCCGCCCTGATCCGCCATCCGGCGGGCCGCCTCCCGGAAAAGCAGGAATGTGCTGGTCAGGTTTACCTCCATCATCGTGCGCCAGTCCTTCAGCGACGTCTCGGCCAGGGGAGCCATGGCCCACATGCCCACCGTGTGGATCAGTACGGACGGCGTGCCATGGTCGATCACGATGCCCTCGAACACACCCGCCACCGACGTCTCGTCGGTGGCGTCCATGGCTAGGATGGGTGCATCCCCTCCGCTTCGCGCTTCACGGTCCACGCCCACGACGCGGTATCCGGCATCGAGGAAACCGCGGACGGCAACGGTTCCGAGCCGTCCAGCAGCTCCGGTGATCAGGGCCAGGGGAGATTCAATTGCCATCAGTCAGCCTGCGAAGTATGGTCATAAAGGACTTTCCATCCGGTATCCGTGCGCGTCATCAGCAACGTGTACCGCCCGCCTATGTCGGCCCAGGCCCCACCCCGTTTCAGGTTCCAAGCACCGAAAGCCAGCGCCCAGTCGGCCGAGAGCACGTCCACTTTGATGTCACTGAAGGTCAACTCCCCCATGGCATCCCGGTCCGGATAGGTGTCCCGGTAGCGCTGCATGGCCGCATCCCACCCGTAGCGGACCGATCCGCCGGAGGTGAACCGAAGCGTATCCGAAACCACGTAATCGGCCATGAAGGCATCGATGTCGCCCGCATTCCATGCTTCCTGTTGACGCATGAGAAGAGCCGTGATGGCTTCCCGATCCCCCGCAGCATCCGACAGCAAGGTCGGCTGATCCGGCGCCTCAGCGGGCGAACCGCAACCGGCAACGGACCCGGCCAGCAGGAGGAGAAAGAAAATGACCAGGGGGGTGGCACGGAAAATGCCCCTTCGCACGTTGGGTACCATGGACGTCCGGATCATATTGATATGGGTGGCAATGCTGCCGATAATCTAATGGAACGCGAACGGATTTCCGGAGAACCTTCCGCCTTCCGGAGCATACGCCCCCGTTCAGGTCCCAGACCTCTCCCCACCGGCAAAACACAGCCCCTGCACCGTTCTATACGTTTCACCGCTACGCACTCGAAATCCGATGCACCGGTGACCGACCTTCACCGATGGTCGGCCCCCGGTCTATCCACGAACGGTCCCCTCTGTCGTTTTGCAGCACGAACCGGTAACAACCAGGTTTTCCGTGGACACACCGTCCGCGTCCCGCTCCCTGCGCCACGTCCTGGCAGTGGCCGTGGCCCTGTTTGTCGTCTCCATGGTGTGGGTCAGTTCGGCAGCCACCGATCCGGACCTGGCCGAGTGGCGCGCTGCCTCCCGCTACATTGCCCGCGCTGACACCGATTCAGTGGCCGTGGATACGCTGGATGTGGACAGCCTGCTGGCTGATTCCCTCTTCGTACCCGATTCTGCGCTGGTCTGGGAGTACATTCCAGCCTTCCGCCGGGATGATTGGGGTGCCAAGGTCGCGCCGACGGACCGGTTGGTCATGTCGCCCTCCCTGGGCCGCTGGTGGAAGTATGATGTCGCTTTCGACACGTTGGCGCGGACCTACACGGCCCGCGAGGTGGTGGGCGAGACCGACGTCCGTTTTCCCGTCTCCCTCAACTATGACGAGTACCGGGCGGCCCGTCTGGCCCGGGACATGGACGGCAACTGGCGCGAGCTCATCATCCAGAAGGAACGGGCTGCGGAGCAGCGCCGGCGGGGTGGACTCGGGTTCAACATCGTCGTGCCCGGCGGACGACAGAGCGCGTTCCGGACCATCTTCGGCGCCAACGAGGTGGACCTCCGGGTCAATGGTACGGCCGACATCCAGGCGGGCTTCGACTATCGAAAGAGCGACCAGCAGGTGTCCATTACGGGAAAACCGAGTCAGCTGGACCCCGAATTCAAGCAGGACCTGAGCCTGGGCATCACGGGAACGATCGGGGACAAGCTGCGCATCAACGTCAATTACGACTCACGCAACCAGTTCGACTACCAGAACCAGCTCAAGCTGGAATACACCGGGTACGAGGACGAGATCATCCAGAAGATCGAGGCCGGCAACGTCTTCCTCCAGACGCCCTCTTCCCTCATCCGTGGTGGCCAGAGCCTTTTCGGCATCAAGAGCGAGTTCCAGCTGGGCGGAGTTCGCCTCACCACCGTCATGTCCCAGCAGGAAGGGCAGTCCAACAGCCTGAACATCGAAGGCGGCTCCGAACAGACGGAATTCGACCTCCGCCCGACGGACTACGATGAGGCCACCCACTTCTTCCTGAGCTACTACTTCCGCAACCGGTTCGAGGACGCGCTGCGGGATCCTCCCAACATCCGGGTGGCCAACGGATTCGAACGCATCACGGAAATCGAGGTCTGGAAACTCATGCCGACCCGGCCCGAGGAGGAAAACGTGCGGCAGGTCGTCGCCGTTGTGGACCTCGGAGAGAGCCCTGACCTGCTGTCCCAGGCCAATGAATACTCGGCCCAGGTCCTCCCCGCCAACAATGCCGACCAGTATGACGACGCACCGGGTGGAGAACTGGACACGGAGCTCCGCGACGGGAATGCGGCTTCGGGCTCCTACCTCGAAGAGCTCAAGGACCTCTCGTCCTCGGACTTCCAGGTGGGCAAGTTCAAGCGACTCGAGCGAGGACGCGACTACGATGTGGACGAGGTGCTCGGCTACGTGACCATGCGCCAGCGCATCCAGGAGAGCGAAGGTCTGGCCGTGGCTTTCCGCTATCGTGCCAGCGGTCGCACCTACCAGGTAGGGGACTTCTCGACCGACACCGGCGGTTCGGACGGAGGCCAGAACGAAGACAAGATCGTCCTGAAGCTCATCCGACCGGTGCAGCTTCGCCAACCTGCTCCTGAGGCACTGTTCAACCCTGCTGCCTGGTATCTGGAGATGCGCAACATCTACCGGCTTCCCAGCCGGGCCATACAGCCCAATGAGTTCGAACTCCAGGTCTTCTACGAACCACCAGGCAAGACGCCGTCGAAAACGCTCCCGGGCGCCGGCGGCACGTCCACCATCCTGCAGCTCACCGGGCTGGATCGCGTCAACGAAGACCAGGCCCTGGCTCCGGACGACCAGTTCGACTTCCTGGTCAACTACACCATCGTGCCGGGCGAGGGAACGCTCATTTTCCCGTACCTCGAGCCCTTCGGGGGTCGGCTGGTGGACGTGGTCCGGCAGGGGGGCGGCACACCCGAGGCCCAGCAGTCCCTGATCAACCTCTTCGTCTTCGAGTCGCTCTACAGCCAGAAGAAGGCCAATGCCCGGCGCAACAGCCAGCATGACGTGTACCGGATCCGGGGGTCCTACCGGGGCTCGGCACAATCCTCCTACGACCTGAATGCCTTTTCGGGCGTCGTCGAGGGGTCTGTCCGGGTAACCAGCGGGGGCACCCCGCTCACGGAAGGAACGGACTTCGTCGTGGAGTACTCCGGTACGGGGCTCGTCCAGATCATCAACCCGGCCTTCCTCACGGCCGGGCGCGATATCGAGATCGAGTTCGAGCAGAACTCCTTCTTCAACGTCCAGAAGAAGACCCTCGTGGGGATGCGGGCGGACTACACGCTGGATGAACGGTTGTCCCTCGGGGCCACGGTGATGCAGATGAAGCAGAAGTCCCCGATCGACAAATACCGGATCGGGGAAGAGCCCATCTCGAACACCATCTGGGGTGTGGACGGCGCCCTCAAACTCGAACCGCGCTGGATGACCCGCGCCATCGACTACGTCCCGCTGCTGCAGACCAAGGAGCCGTCCGCCATATCCCTGAGCGGTGAATTCGCGCAGTTGCGGCCCGGCAACACCCAGACGATTGCGTTCGAACGCACCCGCAGGGACCTGCAGGAAGCCGGTCGGGACTTCTCCCGGGACGAGGTCGGAGGAACGTCCTACATCGACGACTTCGAGGGCTTCGAGAACACGTTCACGATGATGCAGCCCGGAACGTGGGGGCTGTCCGCTGCTCCAGATTCGATTGGCGCCATCGACCGCTCGGGCATCCAGGGCGGATTCCGGGCCGACTCGCTCCGCACCAACTGGCGCGGAACCTTCGGATGGTACCGCATCAATGCCAATATGCTGCGGGAAATCCCGACCATCGCCTACTCGGCCGATGCCATCCGCATCTACCGCATTGACGAGGTCTTCCCGAACCGGGACACGCGCGCCGAGATCGACCCAACCCTGGAGACGTTCGACATATACTTCAATCCGAGCGAGCGCGGGCCGTACAACTACACGCAGGACCTGCGCAGCTTCCTGAACAATCCGAAAGACGCGTGGGGCGGCATGACCCAGCGCCTGCCCGAGGGCTTCACGGACTTCAGCCTGAAGAACGTCGATTTCGTGGAGTTCGTCTTCCGACCCTTCCCCGAAAACCCGGCGGGTGACGCCGGCACGGATGCCAAGATCTATGTTGACATCGGGTCCATTTCCGAGGACATCCTGCCCGACGAGAAGCTGAACAACGAAGACGGCCTGTCCACTGCCACCATCACCGAAGGGGGTGTTCTGGCCTGGGGCCGCAGTCCCACAGGCGCGCAGAACAGCGTGGTGGATATCGACGATGCCTCCCGCCGAACGGAGGACCTCGGCCTCGACGGTCTGGCCAGCGGATCTGCCCAGTATCCGCCCTTCGCCACGGAGGAAGTCCATTTTTCCGACTTCCTCAATTCCCTCGATCGCAATTCGAGCGACCCGCGCTACCGGGCCGAGGTGGCCAAGGCCCTGGCCGACCCCTCGGGCGACGATTACCACTACTTCGGCAACACCCAGTTCTTCCAGAACTCCGAGTACTTCCCGTCGCCGGCCACTTTCCAGCAGCATTTCACCCGCTACTTTGCCGGGCACGAGCTCAACGCCTTCGAGACCCAGACCAAGTTGGCCAACAACACATCGGTCAAACGAGGCAACTCGCGTTTCCCCGACTCCGAGGACCGCAACCTCAACTCGACGGTGGATACCGAGAACAGCTACTTCCAGTACGAAATCCCGCTGTCGCGTCGCTCCCTTGACTCCCTTGCCGCACCCCAGCGCGTGGATGACTTCATCGTCGGCGAAGTAACCGATGCCGATGGAAATGGCACCGGATGGTACCAGGTGCGCATTCCCGTTCAGCAGTTCTCCCGCAGAGTCGGGGATATCCAGGACTTCTCCCTGATCGAGTTCATCCGGGTCTGGACGACGGGCCATGAAGTGCCGTTCACGGCGCGGTTCGCCTCCCTCGAGCTCGTCGGTTCGCAGTGGCAGAAATCGGAGCAGATCACGCTCGAGCGGGAAACTCCCTTCGACACCACCGGCACCGATACCCGCCTGACCATCGCCAGCATCAACAACGAGGAGAACGCCGAGACCTACCTGCCCCCCGTCGGCGCCGTGGTCAGTCAGTCCCGTCTGGCGTCGGGTCGGGTGCAGAATGCGCGGGAGCAGTCCCTTGTCGTACGTGTGGAGAACCTCGGACCAGGTCAGCAGCGGGCCATTTTCAAGACGCAGAACCAGGGCCTCGACCTGCTCAAGTACTCCAACCTGCGCATGTTCGTCCATGCCCACGGGCAGCTCGGGGACGGTCGGGACCTGGCCTCCTTCCCGCTCGAGGAGTCCCGCACCAAGGCCAAACTCTTCGTCCGCCTGGGTTCGAACGAAACCAACGACTACTACGAATACGAGCAGCCCCTCACCCCCAGCTTCGAGACGGCCGGCAACTCGGACGAACTGTGGCGAACCGCGGTGGACTGGGACGGCATGTTCCGGGATCTGGGTTCGATGAACATCGAGCTGGGCGCCTTCAACCAGCTCAAGGTGGCACGGGACCGGG
>JAQCDI010000267.1 GCA_027620595.1 Bacteroidota bacterium
TCCGCTTCGAGAACATCCCGGCCGGACATCACACCTTCCATGCCACGCGCATAGGTTTCCAGCCCCTGAATCCCGCTCGCGTCCATGCTGAACGCCAAGCATCGTTCCGCCATTTCGTCCGCCTTCCTGCTCCTGGTCGTCCTGACCGGCTGGATCGGCGCGCCCGTGGCGCACGAGATACAGCATGCCCTCGAGCGCGCGGGATTGATGCACATCCACGATGTGCGGGATGGAGTCAGCCTGCGAAGCGGCTGCGACATGCTGCCCCATCTGGCCGATGAGTGCCTCATCAGCCTGACCAAGGTGCAGGCCGTGGGATCGGTCCAGCCGCCGGTTGCCCGGCTGTTCGGTTCCGACACCACCTGGATGTCGCTTGCGGCCCAGTATGCCGGCCTCGCATCTCCGCACCACAACGTACGGGGCCCGCCCACTGCGGCCTGAGGCCTCCCGGGATGCCTGATTCCGGGATGCGCCCAGCCGCCGTGAATTCCTTCGCCGTGGCACCCTCCCAGAATCCAATCCATCCGCATGCCGATTCCGTGCATGCCATCCCGTACGCATCATGTACCGATTTCTTTTCCGGGCGAACCGGCTCCTTTTCCTTTTCCTGATCCTTCCGCTGCTGGCTGCATGCAGCAATCCGGCCGATCACGACGATGATCACGATGACCATGCCGATGCTCACGGCATTCGGTTGGTCAGTGGTTCGACCACCTTCTACCAGGTCCTCGAAGGCGAGGTGAGCTGCTCCAATGCGCCGTGTGGTATTACACTACCCGTCGGCCAGAGCCTGGCCGGCATCGAAGTGCAGTTCCTCGATGAAGAAGGCAACGAGATCCACGCGGAAGACCTCGAAAGCAATTTCACCATGTCATTTTCGGTGGGATCGCCCGGGCTTGCCGTCGTGGAACAAGTCGGACGATTCGGCTTGACCATGCGCGGTGTGGTGGCTGGCACCACCGCCATGCAGGTCGTGCTCAATCATGACGGCCATGCCGACCTGACCACACCGCCCCTCTCGGATGCCAATGCTGTCCGCCTGACGGTAGCACCTTGAACCATTCCCATCCGACACGCACGATCTGGGTGCTGTTGTCGGGCCTTTTGGCCTTTGCAGCCCCCTCGGTCACGGCGCAACGTGCCGTGATCGAGGGGCAACTGCTCTCCACGCAGGACAATCATCCGGTGGAATTCGCCCTCGTGTTCATGGATGAGGTTCGCCGCTCGTCCATGTCGGACGTGCAGGGACGATTCCGCTTCGAGAACATCCCGGCCGGACATCACACCTTCCATGCCACGCGCATAGGTTTCCAGCCCCTGACGCAGGTTCTGGACGTGGAGTCCGGGGATACCTTGCGTCTGGTCCTGCACATGGTCCCCGACATCATCGAAGTGGATGAGGTCGTGGTCGAAAGCAACCGGGTGATAGGAGAGAGCGAGGGCGTAGCCCATCGGATGGAGGGAGACCGACTCCGGCAGCACCTGGGTACTACCATTGCCGAGACGCTCGACGAGGAGCCCGGCATTGCCATGCGCTCCATGGGGCCGGCGCCCGCTCGGCCGGTCATGCGCGGACTCGGTGGGGAACGACTGCTCGTGCTGGAAAACGGCGGCCAGATGGGAGACTTGTCCCAGACCTCCTCCGATCATGCTCTGATGGTGGACCCCTTGACCGCGGATCGCCTAGAAATCATCCGGGGTCCCGAGGCGCTGCTCCACGGACCCAACACGATGGCGGGCGCCATCAATGTGGTTCGGGAAACCATCCTGGCCAGCGTGCCCGAGCGCGTCCAGGCCTCCCTGGCTTTCCAGGGCCAGTCCGTCAGCAGCGGATTGGCATCTGGCGGCTCGATTGCCCTGCCGTTGGGACGAAAATGGGCGTTCCGTACCAATGGCAGCACCCGGACCGCCTCGGACGTGCATACGCCCGAGGGTCGGCTCGGCAATACGCAGCTGCATACCACCACGGCATCTGCCGGACTGAGCCGTGTAATGCGGACGGGATTCGTGGGGGTTTCCGGTTCCTGGTACGATACAGGTTATGGCATCCCCGGCGGCTTCATCGGCGCCCATCCCAACGGGGTTTCGGTCGAGGCCGACCGCTGGTATGTTGAACTGCGAGGGGAATGGCTTGCCCCGTTGCCCTGGATCCGCCGACTGGAGACGGTGGGCTCCTGGTCCCGCTATTTCCATCAGGAGTTCGAGTCCAGCGGGGCGCTCGGCATTGAATACGGTCTGCTCACCGGGAATGCGCGGGCCGTGGCCCACATGGGTCACCTCGGGCCTTTTGAACATGGTGCATTCGGCATTTCTGCCCAGTTTCGGGACTATGCAGCGGGCGGGTTCTCCTTCACGCCTGCCACGGTCGAGCGCAGCATGGCCGTTTTCGGGTATCAGGATTTCCACGTGGGCGCCACCACCATCATGATGGGCCTGCGGGGTGACCACCGGAGGGTCCTGCCCGCTGAAAGTGGCCCCTCGGACATCGGTGACATCCGGGAACGCACATTTTCCGGCCTCTCGGCCTCCCTGTCCGTGCGCCGACCCATCCTGCGTGACACCGAGATGGAAATCCTTGTCATGCGCGGATTGCGCCTTCCGGGCATCGAGGAGCTCTTTTCTGCCGGACCGCACCTGGCCGCGTACTCCTTCGAGGTCGGCAACCCGTCCCTCGTCACCGAGCGTGGCACCGGGTTCGAACTGTCTGTCCGCCATGAGGGGCGAACCGTCAGGGGTTCGGCCGCGGTATTCCTGAACCATTTCGATGGGTTCATCTTCCCGCTCAATACGGGGGAGCTGGATTACCGCATTTACGTACCCATCTACCAGTATTCAGGCACCGATGCGGAAATGGTCGGGGCGGAAGGACGCATTTCCTGGTCGCCCAAGCCGACCTGGACGTTCAGCCAGACGCTCAGTTGGGTGCGTGGCACGCTGACCGAGCTGGATTCCCCCATTCCCTGGACTCCGCCACTGCGCTCATCAAGTTCCGTCCAGTGGAAGAAGCGAGCCTGGACGGCATCCACCACGATCCGCGCCATGCATGGACAGGGCAGGCTCGGACCCTTCGAGGAAGGGACGGACGGCTACATCGTCCCTGACGCAGCCGTCGAATACCATCTGATTGCCCGCGCCATGATGCACACCTTCACGTTGGCGCTGGACAACATCACCGACACCACCTACCGCGACCACCTCTCCCGCGTCAAGAGCATCATGCCCGAGCCCGGTCGCAACCTGCGGCTGCTCTATCGGGTCTGGTTCTGATGATCGGGGTTGTCTGAGAGACAACTTTTCCACAACACTCCCTTTTTCGGGGTCCATCAGATATCGTTGGGTTGGTGGATTCGTCCACCATCCTTCACTATCACCTTCTGAGAGCCCCCATGGATTATCTGAAGACCACCCTGCGCGTGGGTTTGCTTTTCGTCATTGTGGCGGCCTTTGTCGTGATCCCCTACGGAGCCGCCATCGTTGCGGTCCTGGGCCTTGCCATCGGTCTCCAAAGGAACACCTCAGACATGATCCGGACATTTACCATTGCGATTGGTCTGTCCATCACGGCGGGAGCGCTTGATGCGATTCCTGCTGTCGGTGGATACATCACTTCCATAATGGCAGGTGCAGCAGCCCTGGCGGCTGCATCGTCGCTTGGTGTCCTGTTCCAGTGGATCTGGGAGCAA
>JAQCDI010000268.1 GCA_027620595.1 Bacteroidota bacterium
GTTCTTGGCGATCAGGTTGTGCACAGCCGACAGAATGGTCAACTTAACCGTGCGGGTCACCGCCTGCGGCAGGAAGTTCAGGATATTGAGTGCCTCGGGCACACGCTTCCCACGGACCACATTGACCACGGTCCGCATCTTGCGCGGTGAACTCCGGATGTGTTTGCGAACAGCTCTTGCTTCCATGTTCTCGGGTTGGTTGGCCGTCGGGCATCAATGCCTTCCGGTTTGGATTTACCGTCCTTTTCTGTCCTTAGCAGTTCCTGCGTGTCCACGGTAGAAGCGCGTCGGGGCAAACTCGCCCAGACGGTGGCCGACCATGTTCTCGGTGATGTACACCGGGACGAACTGCTTGCCGTTGTGCACGGCGAACGTGTGACCGACGAAGTCAGGCGTGATCATGGACGCGCGACTCCAGGTCTTGACGACCTTCTTCTTGCCGGACTGGTTCAGCTCATCCACTTTCTTCTGGAGCTTCAGGTGGATGAACGGTCCTTTCTTGAGTGACCTGGCCATACTTACTTCTTGTTACGACGACGTACGATGTACTTGTCGGACTGATTTTTCTTCTTGCGAGTCTTGAATCCTTTGGCCGGCACGCCGGTCGGGGACTGCGGATGACCACCGGAGGCCTTGCCCTCTCCACCACCCATCGGGTGATCGACCGGGTTCATGGCCACACCACGGGTTTTCGGGCGAACCCCCAACCAGCGCATGCGACCTGCCTTGCCGATTTCAATGTTCATGTGGTCCGGATTGGACGTCGTGCCAATCGTGGCAGCGCAGCCGACCGGAACACGACGCGTCTCACCGGAGGGAAGACGGAGCACAGCAAACTTGCCTTCGCGGGCCGTGAGCTGGGCATACGTACCTGCGCTGCGAGCCAGCTGGGCGCCTTTGCCCGGCTTCATCTCGATCGCGTGCACGTTCGAACCCATCGGGATGTTGGCCAGCGGCAAGCAGTTGCCTGCTTCCGGAGCCGCTTCCGGTCCGTTCGAGATGACCTGGCCTACCGTGATTTCGTTGGGCGCGATGATGTAGCGCTTCTCGCCATCGGCGTAGACCAGCAGGGCAATACGGGCCGAGCGGTTGGGGTCGTATTCAATCGCAGCAACCTTGGCAGGAATACCAATCTTGTTGCGCTTGAAGTCGATGATCCGGTAACGACGCTTGTGACCACCGCCCTGGTGGCGGACCATGATGCGTCCGGTGTTGTTGCGACCGCCCTTATGCTTGAGCGGAGCCAACAGGCTCTTCTCAGGCTCGGCCTTCGTGATGGTCTCGAAGGCGGATACCGAGCGAAAGCGCTGTCCCGGTGTATTCGGTTTGAGTTTCTTGATCGCCATTGATCTGGTGTCTTGGCTTCAGGGAGTGATCCGTGAGGACCTTCCCCTACACTTCTTCGAAGAAATCGATCTGTTCACTGTCAGGAGTCAGCGTGATCATGGCCTTCTTATAGGCCGCACGCCGTCCTTCCACCCGACCACGGCGCGTCATCTGGCTGCGACGCTTGCCGCGGACGACCATGGTCCGAACTTCCTTGATCTTGACGCCGGGGTAACGGCTTTCGACCGCTTTCCGGATCTCGACCTTGTTGGCATCCTTGGCAACCTGGAAGCAGTAGTGCCCTTCTTCCATGAGGGCGGTCAGCTTCTCGGTGACCAGGGGCCGGATGAGGATGTCGTTGCTCATTGTCTTTCGCTGTGCTGGATGTGCGTGCGGATCAGCCTTCGCTGGTTCCGAGCTGGCTTACGAGGGACTCGACGGCACCTTCCTGCATGATGACCACCTGCGCCTTCATGACGTCGAGGGTGGAGCATTCAGAGGCGTTGCGCACCGTCAGTTTCGGCACGTTGCGGCCGCTGCGGTAGACGACGCTGTCGTGGCTGCCCGTGAGCAGCAGCACGCTCTTGCCCGTCAGCTGCATCGCGTCCAGCAAGCCTTTGAGGGTGCTGGTGTTCGGCGCATCCATCGCAAAGTTCTCCACTACGCGGATCGCCTCATCCTTGGCCTTGTAGGCCAGGGCGCTGCGGCGGGCCACATGCTGGGTCTTGCGGTTGATCTTGATGCCATAGTTGCGCGGCTTGGGGCCGAAAATGGTACCACCGCTGCGACGCGTGGGGCTCTTTGCGTCACCGGCACGGGCTCCGCCCGTTCCTTTCTGGCGGTACAGCTTCCGCGTACTTCCGGCAACCTCGCTGCGCTCCTTGGCCTTGTGCGTTCCCTGACGCCCGTTGGCCTGGATCCGGCGGACATCGAGCCAGATGGCATGGTCATTCGGCTCGACACCGAACACCTTCTCATCGAGCGTGACGGACTTCGAAGAAGCCGTGCCGTCCTGCTTGTAGATTTTGACTTTCATTGCCTGGTTCGCGGCTTACTTTTTCTTTTTCAGTTCAACGAGACCGTTTTTCGGTCCGGGGATGGCACCCGAGATCAGGATCGCATTCTGGTCTGCCATGATGCGGAGGATCTCAAGGTTCTTGACCGTCACGCGATCGTTACCGGTGCGGCCGGCCATACGCGTTCCTTTGAACACGCGGGACGGGTCCGATCCGGCCCCGATGGATCCCGGTGCACGCTGGCGGTTGTGCTGGCCGTGCGTGGCATCGTTGACCCCGCGGAAACCGTGACGTTTCACGACCCCCTGGAATCCTTTACCCTTGCTCGTGCCCGTTACGTCGATGAGTTCACCTTCGGCGAACACATCCGAGAGGTTGATCTCGGCACCGGCGGCGAGCTCCATGCCTTCGGCAATCGGGAACTCACGCAGATGACGTTTGGGGTCTACCCCAGCGGCTTCGAAGTGACCACGCATAGCCTTGGAGGTGCGCTTCTCCTTCTTGCTGCCGATGGCAACCTGGACCGCCGAGTAGCCGTCCTTTTCCTGGGTACGGATCTGGGTCACGACATTGGGCTCCACCGCGACGACGGTGCAGGGATAGTGTCCCCCGCTCGCATCATCGAAGATGGAGGTCATGCCGACCTTGATTCCGATTAATCCTTTGCTCATTGCAATCCGCTGTTTTTCGGCCGGTTCAACCCGACCGGATTGGTAAGCTGTTGAAGCTGATGGTTAACGGACAACCGTGATGGTGACCGGCTCCGTGAAGGAGGTTCCGAACAACACGCCCAAGAGAAGGGCGGTGGAGCTCGAAGCGGTCAGCGTCGCTGTGTTGTCGTTGACGAAGTTGTAGGTGAAGCTCAGCGGAGTGGGCGTTCCGTTGACCAAAAGGCTTACGCTGAGCGTCTTGCTGGACTCGACAACCGAGTACGTACCGGAGTAGGACGAATCCCCAACCGGGTTGATGTCGGCTGCGTCGACGCTCAGCGTGACGGCGCCCGCCTGCGTGAAGGAGATCGTGATGGCCTCATAGCCCTGGGCAAATGCGGCCGTACGATCGCCTTGTCCGTCAGAGAGACCGCCCAGCTGCCATCCACCGACGAATTTGTCGGAATCGGAATCGCTGTCCTTGCTGTCGCTGTCGCAGGCTGTGACAAGCAGCAGGCCGAAGAGCATCAGGAAAGGGAAAAGCTTGCGCATGGGTTTACCTCGTTCGGTTCTGGCGTGTGCGTAAGGATGGGCAGTGTCAGACTTTGATCTCAACGTCCACGCCACTGGGAAGCTCGAGCTTCATCAAGGCGTCTACCGTCTTGCTGCTCGTGGACAGGATATCG
>JAQCDI010000269.1 GCA_027620595.1 Bacteroidota bacterium
GCCGTCGTCCATGGCCGAAGTGGGACGGGTGCGGCAATCCGACGCCCCCGGGGGCTTCCACAACATTTTCATGTACGACCACAGCTCGGACAAGCCGCTCCTGTTTGCCACGTCGGACGGTTATGCCAAGGTCTTCGACATGGGCCAGTTCGTGGACGGGGACCAGACCGAAATGGACCCCGTTCTGCGCAACGACAACCGGGAGTTGATTGCCCGCGTTCCGGTCCACCAGACGGAAGGCATGTGGTCGCGCGGCTACCACGATTTCATGGTGCAATATCATCCGGAGTCGGGCCAGGACCGCTTCTATGGGGGCGGTGGCAGCGGGTACTATGTCTACAACGTAACCGATCTGGGCAGCCCCGAGCTGCTGGCCACGATGGTCGGGGTTCCGGGCGTGGCCTGGGGGCACACCTTCACTCCGACACCCGACGGCAACTTTGCCATCGGCGAAACCGAGTTCCAGTACCAACCCCTGCGCATCTTCGATCTGCGTCCCGCCCTGAATGGGGAGCTTCCGGACAAGAACATCGATCATGCGGTCGGTGCCTGGCACGCCGACTGGAAGAGCATTGCGCACAACCATGAGGTTCGCTGGCCGTACGTCTTCGTATCCGGCTACCAGACCGGACTGGGGATCTTCAACATGGTCGACCCCCAGAATCCGTACACGGTGGCCTACTACGACACGTTCAATGGCATCCACAATGACCGCGGCGCTGCCATGGAGCGCATGGGCAGCCCATACGACTGGCAGGTCTATGACGGCGCGTGGGGCGTGGATGTCAGAAATGCCGACGGCCTGATCGTCGTCAGTGACATGACCACCGGCTTCTGGGCCTTCCGGATGGAAGGATTCTCCCGCTGGAATGGCGAAGACTGGGGCATGCCCAATGTCTCGAGCGCCCAGGACTGGGAAGGCATGCTCGAATGATCCTCCGACCACCAAGAACCTATTCCATGAAACGAACGCTGCTTCCGTCCCTCCTTCTAAGCGCCCTGCTGTCGGCTCCGGCCTTCGGACAGGCCACACCGCTCAAACCCGGAGCGGACAACATCGAGGTGCTCGGGCATGTCCCGCTCGGTCACCACTCCAGCGTCACGGATATCGAGCTGGAACAGGATCTGGACCGGCCCTACGCCTATATCGGCCGGGCGTCGATCCTGGACGGCGGACCGAAGGGCATGGACGTGATCGATCTGTCGAACCCTTCCAAGCCGCGGGTCGTCCAGCAATTCCGCCTCGAATACCAGGACCTGCTGCCCAACCGGGGTGGCATGGACGTCAAGTACTTCCGCACGGGTGGCCGGCATTATGTCGTGCAGTCCTTCGAATTCAGCGGTGGACCCCACTATGAACTGGGTGCCGTCATTTTCGACGTGACCGATCTGCCGGACACCATGAAAGAAGTGGCCCGTTTCATTCTTCCGGAACACCCGGGCGGGATGCACAATATTTTTATCTACAAGCATTCCGACGGCAACATCTATCTCCTGGCCACCGTCCGCGGGGACATGGTCCAGGCCTTCGACCTGCGCAAAGCCGTGTCGGGCCAGATCGAGGACTCCTACGTGGCCACGATCCCGACACACCAGCCCGACGACATGCGTCGCTCCTACCACGACCATTACGTGGCCTGGCACCCGGATTCGGGACAGGACCGGTTCTACGGCGGCGGTTCGGGGGGATACTATGTCTACGACATCACGGATATCCGCGACCCGAAGATCCTGGTCACGCTGCAGAACATTGACGGCGTGTCCTGGGGGCACACCTTCACCCCGAGCCCGGACGGACGCTATGTGGTGGCTGAAGCGGAATACCAGTACGCCCCCCTGCGGATCTTCGACCTCAAGCCGGCCCTCGACGGCAAACAGCTGAACATAAACCAGCCCATCTCGGCCTGGACGGCCAACTGGCAGAACCTGAGCCACAACCACGAAGTGCGCTGGCCCTTCGTCTTCGTGAGCGCCTACCTGGACGGCCTTCAGATCTTCTCGCTCGAGGATCCGGAGAATCCACAGACGGTGGGCTATTATGACACCTACCTCGGCACGAACCAGGAAGGGCTCAGCAGTGTCATCAACGGAGCCTTCGGCGTGGACGTGCGCAACGCCGACGGCCTGATCGTCATATCAGACATGACCACCGGCTTCTGGTCCTTCCGCATGGAAGGATTCAATGGCTGGAACGGAGAAGACTATGGCATGCCCGACATCTCCTCCGTCCAGAAGTGGGACGAGGAATCGAAGGAAGGAACGCGCTGATCAACCAACCACGACGCCCCATCACCCCATGAAAAACGGACTCTTCACGCTTGCTGCTGCCCTCATCGTGGCCCTGGTGCTTCCGGCCACGGCCCTGGCCCAGCAGGACACTCCCTGGACCACCCTCGAACCGGGTTCGGACAACATCACGGTTGAAGGACACATCCCGCTGGGTGGCATCCTCAACACCATGGACCTCGAAATCGAGCAGGAACTGTCCCGCCCTTACGCTTACGTATCGCGTGGTACGGTCGGATCGCACAGTGAGCGCGGTACGGACATCATCGATATTTCCGATCCGGCCAACCCCAAGGTGCTGCTCCGTTGGCGCATGGAGAACCCCGACCTGCATACCGGCCTCGGCGGGATGGACATCAAGTATTTCAAGCACAATGGCCGCTACTATGTCGTGCAGTCCACGCAATTCGGGCAGGGCCCTAACGCCGACCTGGGCGCCTATATCCTGGATGTGACCGGCCTGCCGGACGCATCGAAGGTCGTGGAAGTGGCCCGCATCCATGAGCCGGACCTGCCGGGTGGCTTCCACAACATCTTCATCTACAAGCACTCCGATGGCCGTCCGCTCCTGCTGACTACGGTCAACGGCCCGGGCGCCCACATCTACGACCTGGCCAAGGCCGTGAGCGGCGATGTCCAGGACTCGCACATCGGGACCGTACCGATTGCCGTGGACGAGAACGGGTTCTATCATGACCTCTATGCGGCTTGGAATCCCGACATGGAAGCCGACCTCTTCTACGGGGGCGGCATGGGCGGATTCTATGTCTACAACATCTCCAACCCGGCCAATCCACAACTGGAGTTCACCATGACCGGCATTACGGGCGTCGACTGGGGCCACACCTTCACCCCCAGCCCGGACGGCCGCTACGCCATCACGGAGACCGAATACCAGTATGCTCCGCTGCGCATGTTCGACATGAAGCCGGCCATGGACGGCGAGACGGAGAACATCCGAAGCCCCATCTCGGCCTGGACAGCTCATTGGGAGAACCTGGTCCACAACCATGAAGTGCGCTGGCCCTACGTCTTCGTCAGCGGCTACCACGATGGACTGCAGGTCTTCTCGATGATGGACCCAGCCAACCCCACCACGGTGGCCTACTACGACACCTACACCGGCCCGCGCAGCGTGGGCGTGATGGGCGGAGCCGTCGGCAATGGCGCCTTTGGCGTCGACGTGCGCAACGCCGATGGTCTCATTGTCATCTCGGACATGTCCACCGGTTTCTGGACCTTCCGCATGGAAGGCTTCGACGGCTGGAACGGCGAGGATTGGGGCATGCCCAATATCTCATCCGTCCAGAACTGGGACGAAGAGTCCAAGGAAGGCACCCGCTGATACCCGAATCCCGGGCATACGGCGGGCGGGATC
>JAQCDI010000270.1 GCA_027620595.1 Bacteroidota bacterium
TAGAGGGCGACGGCTCGTTCCGGCTTCATCTGTTCGAGGAAGAACAGGTTGATCCGCTCCGTGATGGCGTATCCGATGCCGCCGGGAACGAAGGGCAGCCCGAATCGCAACAACTTGCGCCACAACGACTTGTCGGGGGAGCCCAGCCGCCGGATGATGACAGGCAGGAGCAGCAGGAAGGTCGAGCCCGACGCACACAGGTTGGCCCACAGGATGGCCTCGATGCCCCATCGCAGCCCCAGGATGAACCACAGGTTGAGCCCCACATTGACCGCAATATTGGCCAGGCGGATGGCGGCAAAGACCCAGGGGCGGCCCTGCAGCCGCAGATCCGCAAACGGTACGAACGACAAGGCGTCGAAGAACAGGATCCAGCCCCCCAGGACCATCAGGTGGCTGTAGCGCGGGTCCAATTGGACGATGGAGGTGGCCACCTCGGGAAGCACCCAGATGATGCTCGAGAAGGCCAGCGTAACGAGCACCACGGAAAGTATGGCCGTTCCGAAGGCGTGGCTGCGCCCCACGGTTTCCTTGCGCTCGGTGCCGAACTTCAGGTAGGCCGACTCCATCCCGTGCTGGTACACGATGTTGAAGAAGATGAACGCCGCGTACATGATGGCCACCGGGTGGAAGATGTCCGGCGGAAAAACCTGCGAGTAGAGCGGAAAGAGCAGGAAGTTGATCAGCCTTCCCACCACCGAAGACAATCCGTAGATGGCGGTCTCCGAGGCCAGACGCGCAATGCGGGATTGAGCCATCAGGAGGACGCCCGGGACAGGAAATACCGCACGGCCAGGGCGTAGCCCTCGGTGCCCAGCCCGGTGATGGCGCCCACACAGACGGCTGCAGTCAGGGATGCGTGCCGGAAGGATTCGCGGGCGTGGATGTTCGAGATGTGCACCTCAACCACCGGCGTGTCAATGGATGCAATGGCATCGCGCAAGGCCACGGAAGTGTGGGTGAACCCGGCTCCGTTGAGTACGACGCCTTCCACCTGGGCCGTCTGCAGGGCATCGATGAGCTCCCCTTCATGGTTGCTCTGGACAAACGTGAAATCCACCTGCGGAAATCGATTCCGGAGTGAAGCCTCGATATCGGACAGCGTGGCGCTGCCATAGATGCCGGGTTCACGCTTGCCCAGCATGTTCAGGTTCGGTCCGTTCAGGATGAGGAGGCGCACGGCGACAGCGGGGCGGGTGGAGAATGGCCCCAATGTACGCCGTTTCGATGTTCCAGATTCAGCCGATCCCATGACGCGAACAGAAGCCCCCGGTCATCGCCAAGGCGATGACCGGGGGGAGGATGGGGATATCGCCGACGACCGTGACAACGCGTACGGGCGTGGTCCGGGGGCGATCCTATTCGAAGGATCGGCTGCCGTCCGGCTGAAAGACATAGTCGAAAGTGAGGTAGCGAGCTGTGGATTCGCCGATCGGGGTTGCCGGTGCACCCTGGTAGTAGCTTACCATCGAGACTTTTGCGAAGCGGCCATCCGCCGTGCGGATGACTAGGACCCGGCCCGGCAAGGGGAGGACGGTCTGGGTGGCGGGATTGTAGCTGTACCAGCCGTTGCCGGAGCCCGTCGGAATGGCGTATCCATTGGCGCCGTCCTGGGTCCATCCGTCGGCCGGGGCTTCGTTGACTTCGTCGAACAGGCCTTCCATCACCTGCGCCGCACCATTGCCCGGGCCCGAAGTGCCACCGTTGATCAGGATGGTCGTGCCCTTGAATGCAAGATCCCATCCCGTGGTGGCCGAATCGGCACGGGCCACGATCTGCCCGGAACGAAGGCTGAAGAAGGTGTAGGCGTTCTGGCCCACGGGTCGCCCGTCCGATCCGATGCCGGTAATGGGATCGGACGGAATGTCGGCCGCGCGCTGGGCCACAACAGGGCTGCCGCCGGCGTCAGGGTCGGACGAGTCGCACGCCGTGAGGAAAAGCAGGGCCGACAGGGTCAGGCTGGAAAGGAGTCGGATGTGTGTCTTCATGGGGGGATGATTGGTTGCAGGCAGGAATGATGTCCGCAGCGGACCTCAGAAGGAGGACAGGTTGACGGACAGGAAGAATTGGCGCCCTGACAGGCTGGGGATGCGGTCGGGATGGGTGAAGCCGAACAAGTTGATGACGCCCGTCTGGAGGACGATCCGGTCGGATAGGGAGCGGGAGGCCGTCGCATTCCAGAGCATGAAGGCTGGCAGGTATTCCTCGTCCGCATCCAGGACCAGGTTGCCGTTGCGGTCCCCGTAGCCGGCGCGCGAACGCCACGTGCCCCGCAGGTTGATTCGGGTGGCCGCTTCGGCAGGATTCCAGGCGAGTTGGAAGGTGCCGGAGTGGCGGCTGCGGCCGAACAACCCACCGTAATCAGAACGGGTGACCCGATAATCCCGGCCATCGCGCCGACCATAGAGCGTTCCCGCGTCGATGGCCTCCATCACGTCCCGGTCCTGCGTTTCGAGCCATTGGTACCCCAAAGATGTTTCCCAGGAGGGCGAGGGGCGCCAGCGAAGCTCGGCGTTGAAGCCCTGGGTCAGGATGCGGCTCAGGTTCACGTAGGAGAAGACCTGCTGTCCGTTGCTCTTGATGGCCACCGGCTGGGTCTCGATCAGGTCCCGAACGTGATTGCGGAACAGGCCAAGGTGGGCATGCAGGTGCCGCCCCAGATCGGTATCGGAGGAGAACTGAAAGGAAACAGAGGATTCAGGTGCCACCTCGGGAAAAGCAGCCAGATCGGTCAGCACGACGCCGATTTGCCCGTTTTCCTGCATCCGCTCCAGCAACTGCAGGGCATTCGTCGAGCCGATCACACTGTACCCGGCCACCGGATTGGTGTAATCCATGTACAGCTGTTGGAAGGTCGGAGCCTTGAACCCGGTCCCGACCGAGGCGCGCAGGCGCACGCTGTTCCGGGCCTTGACCATGAGGGCCGCCTTGGGTGAGAGCTGCTGCCCGTAGTCGGTGTGTTGGTCCCAGCGCAGGCTGGTGGTAATCTGCCACCGACTGCCCAGCAGGAACTGTTGCTGGGAAAAGGCCCAGGCGGTCCGGCTGGAACGGGACGTACCGGCAATCCGGTCCGCTTCCACGCCCTCCCGCTGGGCTCCGACGCCGGAGTTGAGGATCAACCACTGCCCGATGATCACATCGTGCTGGATTTCTGTTTTGGACAGTTCCTGGCGGAAGTGGCTGGTGGTGGTTTCGGGCGAACCTGTTTCCGTAACCCCCGTGGTCAGTTCGGAGCGTGTGCGGTATTGGGCTACATAACCGCGCCCGGTCAAGGAGTGGCCCGGCCGAAACGCGCGGCGGATTTCAGGCGCCACGCTCCAGTCGGTCCGGGATCCGTCCTGGTCGAACAGGAATGATTGTCCGTCCTGATCGAACCCGATCCGGTTCACCTGGCTTTCGTCCGCAATCCGGGCATTGAGGGATGCTTCCCAGCGGTTATCTGGATTCCACTCCAGTCGGGAGGATGCCGTGTGGGCCGTGAACCCGGGGCGGGTCAGGCCGGGAGTTTCGGGGTGGAGGTCATACCCGTCGGATGTCAGCCGGTCTGCGTCCACACGCCAGGACCACGCCGCCCGAGCGCCTTCAACCGCACCCGTCCAATTGACGGTATCATGGGACTGCCGACGCCAGCCGGTCCGGCCGGCCAGAGGGCG
>JAQCDI010000271.1 GCA_027620595.1 Bacteroidota bacterium
GCAGGCGTGCGCATGGTGCCCTTCGGCCCGCGCCGCATCCGCGCCACGACGCACCGGGACGTCAACGAAGCGGACATCCGCACGGCGCTGGACCGCGCAGCCTCTGTCCTGGACAGGGTCTGAGCGGTCGGGATACGGTTCGCCCGCATCCCGACCTGACCCCGGTCAGTCCGGAAGTTCGCTGACGCATACGTACGCCTCGACCGCATAGAACTGCGGCAGCCCCAATGCATCCAGGCGTTTGGCCGTCTTCTGGTTGCGCTGCTTGGCCCGCTCCCAGAACTCGCGCGAGTCGTGGGCGCCGGGGTACATGGCCCGGTCCTTCTGACTCTCGTGCTTAAAAATGGCCTCCACCTTGCGATCCAGGTCCGCCTTTGACATGGGGATGAACACATCCGCTTCATCGATCTCCCATTCCTGCCACGCGCCTCTGTAGAGCCAGACCAACGGATGCTCGGATGCCGGGTGGTTGGCCCGGAACTGCCTGAGCGCCTGCTGGATGGCAAAGTAGCACATACGATGGGTGCCGTGCGGATCGGAGAGGTCCCCGGCCACGAAGATGTGATCGGCCTTTTTCTCGACCAGGAGGTCGTAGACAATGCGCACATCCTCCTCCCCGATGGGCTCCTTGCGAACCGTCCCGGTCTTGTAGAAGGGCATGTCCAGGAAGCGCGCATGCTGCTGATGCAGGCCCATGACCTCGATGCCGGCTACGGCTTCGGAATAGCGGATATATGCCTTGATGAGCTGTACATCGACACTGTCCACGTCGCCCGGCTTCTTGGAGTCCATGGCCTCGCGCAGTGCATCCACCTTGTTGAGCACGCCGGTGTCTCCTCCGAAGTACTCGGCTGACATGCGCATGAAGCGCAGGTGCCGACGCACGTCCGAGTCGAATACGGCCACCGACCCGTTGGTCATGTAGGCCACGGTCATGTCGTTGCAATTGCGGACACATTTGTCCAGCATGCCGCCCATGGAGATCACGTCGTCATCCGGGTGCGGCGAGAACAGGATCATGCGCTGATCGCTCGGGAGGTCCTCCGTGTAGGCAATCCGCTGCCGAAGCCCTTCGAAGACGTGCTTGCAAAGGATGTCGATATCCGTGTACTGGTTGGCCAGTGCGTGCAGGTAGTGCCGGTGGAAATCGGACTCGTCCAGCGTCAGGATGGCCTTCTCCGTGCGTTCAGCCAGCCAGATGACGGCCCGCTCGCGCTGCTCCTCGGTCCATTCGATCTCGCGGACCAGCCACGGCGTCTTGATGCGGGTCAGCTCGCCGGCCGCCGCGCGGTCGAGGCAGATAAGGGCCGACGGATGCCGCTGCAGATACGAGGCCGTGACGGCATTGGTCACCTTCTCCTCCACCGCTCGCTGTATGATGGGCGCTTTGTGCTCCCCTGTAGCCATCAGGATGACTTGCCGCGCATCCAGGATGGTCCCAACCCCCATCGTGACCGCTTCACGCGGCACGTTCTCGTCCCCGAAAAAGTCGCTGGCGGCATCCTTACGGGTAATCTCGTCAAGGATGATCCGGCGCGTGCGCGTTTCAGGTCCAGATCCCGGCTCGTTGAAGCCAATGTGACCGGTTCGCCCGATGCCCAGCAGGATGAGGTCCAGTCCGCCCGCTTCGACAATCTGTCGCTCATAGGTCTGGCACCATGCCGCGATGTCCTCCCGTTCCAGGTCCCCGCGCGGAATGTTGATGTTCCGGGGCGGGATGTTCACGTGGTTGAAGAAGTTCTCCCGCATGAACCGGTGATAGCTCTGCAGCGCACCGGGATGCATGGGATAGTACTCGTCGAGGTTGAATGTGATGACGTTCGAGAAATCGAGTCCCTCCTCCTGGTGCATGCGGATCAGTTGTCGGTAGACACCGATGGGCGTACTGCCAGTGGGCAGGCCAAGAACGACGGGGCGGGATGCAGCGGCTCGCTCCCGGATCAGGTCGGCAATGCGACCGGCCACGGATGCGGCCATATCCGAAGGAGCGTTGAAGAGTTCGACGGGGATCTTTTCCCGCCAGGAGCCTTCCGTCGTACTGCCCTCGGAAGGCCCGTGACCTTTGATGTGCGACATGTGATTGTCAGTTGGGTCTGGGATCAGGGCGAGCAGGAATGATAGATCAGCACATGGGAAATGCCATGCGTCGCAAATGAAAGTTTCCGGGAATTGGCCCCGGGGGTGTCGCAAGCTCCGGGTTGCTGTCTGGATGCCGCCCCGATTTGGACGGGTTCCTGTCTGGATCCTGTCAGGAAGCTGCCTACACACCGATATCCCAATCCCTGTCATGCGGGATGGTCCACGACCCGCACACGATGCCCGATAAAGGCGGTTTCTTGCCGGTGTATTGCCCTCTTCCGGCACACCATACCCAAAGGACCGTCATGCAGGAGTCCCCTACCCCCCTTCTGACCACCATGGACGGCAACGAGGCCGCTGCACACGTTGCCTATCGAATCAGCGAGGTCATTGCCATCTATCCGATCACGCCGGCCTCCCCCATGGGCGAATTCTCGGATCTCTGGAGCGCCCAGGACGTCCGCAACATCTGGGGTACCACACCGAGGGTCATTGAATTGCAGGCAGAGGGCGGTGCCGCCGGAGCGGTGCATGGTGCCCTGCAGAGCGGATCCCTGACCACCACGTTCACGGCCAGCCAGGGATTGCTGCTCATGATTCCGAACATGTACAAGATTGCCGGCGAATTGACGCCGACGGTCTTCCACATTGCGGCCCGCAGCCTGGCGGCGCAGGGTCTGTCCATCTTCGGGGATCATTCGGACGTCATGGCGGCCCGCGCCACCGGCTGGGCCATGCTGTTTTCCAATTCGGTCCAGGAAGTCATGGACATGGCCATGATCTCGCATGCCGCCACGCTGGACACGCGCGTTCCCTTCCTGCACATCTTTGACGGCTTCCGCACGTCCCACGAGCTGCAGAAGATCGAGATACTTCCCGACAGCGTCCTGGAGAACATGATGGACGCCGATGCCATCCATGCCCACCGTGCGCGCAAATTGACCCCCGACGCTCCGGTCATGCGCGGAACCGCCCAGAACCCGGACGTCTACTTCCAGGCCCGCGAGTCGGTGAATCTGTTCTATGAAGCCCTTCCCGAGCGCGTGCAGGCGGTCATGGATCGCTTAGCCGGCCTTACCGGCCGGACGTACCGTCTCTTCGACTACATCGGCCATCCCCAGGCCGAGCGCGTCATCGTTCTCATGGGGTCGGGTGCGGAAACCGTAGAGGAAACCGTAGAGGCCCTGGTGGCCCGGGGCGAAAAAGTGGGCGCCGTCAAAGTGCGGTTGTTCCGCCCGTTCTCTGCCCGGCACCTTCTGGACGCCATTCCGACCACGGCGGGTCGCATCGGTGTCCTGGACCGAACCAAGGAACCCGGATCGGCGGGCGAACCGCTCTATCAGGACATCATCACGGCCTTTGCCGAGCAGTCGGCCACGCGGCCTATGCCGGTCATCGTCGGGGGACGCTATGGTCTGTCCTCCAAAGAGTTCACGCCCGGCATGGTCAAGGCGGTGTTCGACAATCTGTACTCGGGGCCGCCGAAGAACCACTTCACCATCGGCATCAACGACGATGTCTCGCACAGCAGTCTGCCATGGG
>JAQCDI010000272.1 GCA_027620595.1 Bacteroidota bacterium
TACCGGATCGGGCGCTGGAGCTGGCTCTGAACCCCGTCCGCGGGGCGTCCGGAGCATGAACGAAGCCTCCGATTCGGCCCCCGCCATCTGGACCCGGACCGTGAACGTGCCGGCAGGCAGGTAGCGAACCCCGTTGTCCGCCGGTTCCGGTGCCTCGTCCATCGGAGCGGCCGCTTCCTCGCTCATCGAGAAGTCGTATTCGACGCGGTTCAGGCCGGTTTCCAGGGCGTGTTCGAAAGACTGGAGGACGTTGCCATCCTCGTCCACGATGCGCACAGTTGCCGAGCCGGCCGTTCCTGCCCAGACCATGAATTCGGTCTGCGGCACCACGACGTCCGCCCAGGAGGCCCGTCGCGCACCCCACCGGGAACTGTGATTGGTGCTCCCGCCATCAAACACGTGTACGGTGCTCGCAAGCAAGGCGTCATCCAGGGCCGAAACGGCGGCCAGGTCCGCAATCCAGATCGAGCGACCGTGCGTGCCGATCACGAGGTCGTTTTCCCGCGTCTGGATCTTGAGATCGTGGACCGCTGCAAAAGGCAGGTCGGCGGCAAAGCCGTGGAAGGTCTGCCCTCGATCCAGCGAGGCATACACGGCATGATCGGTGCCAACGAACAGCAGCTCCGGGTTCTCGTGGTGCTCAATGATCACATTGACCGGTTCGGCCGGGAGATCATCTCCGATGCGCGTCCACGTGTTTCCAAAGTCCTCGCTCACGAAGGCGTAGGCATCAAAATGATCGGAACGGTATCCGTTCAGCGTAGCATACACCCTCCCCTCGGCGTGGGAGGAAGCCACCACACGGCTCACCCAGAATCCCTGCGGCAGCCCGCCATCGATTCGGGTCCAGTTGACCCCGCCGTCCCGGGTCACATGGATGAACCCGTCGTCCGAGCCGACATAGATCAGGCCGAAGCGCAGCGGGGATTCGGAGATTGTGGTCAATGTGCCGAAGGGCACGTCACCCGGACGACCACCCCCGGTCAGATCCGGCGATATGGGCTTGAGGTCCTCCCCACGGTTCATGGAACGGTAGAGCCGGTTGGCGCCGTAGTAGAAAATGTCCTGATTGTGGGGCGAGAGCAGGATGGGCGTCTGCCAATTGAAGCGCAGGGGTTTCTCGCCCAGTTCGTGTCGAGGCCGGATGGAGGCACGCTCGCCGGTCGTAAGGTTCGCCCGTGAATAGAATCCGAACTGGGAGCCCGTGTAGACCACGTCATTGGTCCGCGTGTCCACCATGACCTGGAAACCGTCCCCGCCATTCAGGTTGCGATACGGATATTGTCCTGACGCCGTCCAGCGTGGACTGGCCTGGTAGGTGCTCGGCCCCATCCAGGTCCCGTTGTCCTGCAGTCCCCCGTAGACGTTGTAGGGCTCGGCCATGTCCACCTGCACGAAATAGAACTGGCCTACCGGCGGCACGTTCAGCTTGCTCCAGGTCTCACCGGCGTCCCAGGTCAGGTTGAGCCCCCCGTCGTTGCCGTTGATGGCATGGCCGGGGCGGTTCGGGTTCATCCAAAGGGCCTGATGATCCGAGTGGACATGCGCCGCATCTATGCTTTTCCACGTGGCGCCGCCATCATCGGAGCGGATGATGGGTACGCCCATGGCATAGACCTGGTCCGCGTTGTCCGGCGCCACCCGGATTTCGCCGAAATAGTACCCGTAGGAGCTGTATACGCCCTCGAGGGGCTCTTCATGGGTCCGTCTCCAGGAGGCACCCCCATCGTTGCTTCGATAGACCTCGAGCCCTTTCACTTCGGTCTCGAAGAGCTGGCTGTTGGCGTCATCGACGAAATCGACCAGATCTGCGGGCGTGATCTCCTGACGCTCAACCATGGACACGACGGTCTCGACGTCATAGCGATCAGGGAAATTCTCCCGTTCCAGGAAGGCTTCGATGTCCTTGCGGTCCAGGGCCAGGAAGGCGCGGCTATCCATGGCCCTCAGCTCTGCGCGCGTGGGACCCACCTCTTCGGCGTCGTCCCGGTCAGCCGGCATGCGCTCCTGGTTGTCGAGGGTCGCGTACAGTATTCCGGGCGAACCTCCATGCAGGGCCAGCCCGATGCGCCCCACGCCCTCACCGATCGGGAATCCATTACCATTGATGGGCTGCCAGCTCTGACCGCCATCGGTCGTTTTCCAGATTCCGGAGCCGGCGCCGGACTCGACGAAGTTCCACGCGCGGCGATCCCGCTCCCACATGGCCGCATACAGGATATCCGGATCCGTGGGATCCATGACCAGGTCCACGGCACCGGTGCGTTCATTGACGAAGAGGTTCTTTTCCCAGGTCTGTCCGCCGTCCATCGAGCGATAGACTCCCCGATCGGCGTTGTGCGAATAGAGGGCGCCGAGGGCAGCCACCCAGACGATGTCCGGATTCCGCGGATCGACCAGGATCCGGCCGGTGTGCTGGGTATCCACGAGACCCATGTGCTGCCACGAGGCGCCCCAGTCCGTGCTGCGGTACACCCCGTCGCCGGCGTAGGAGGAGCGGCTGGAGTTGTTCTCACCGGTCCCCACCCAGATGGCGCCCGTCGCCCAGTCTACATGGATGTCGCCGATGGTCATCGTGCCATTGCCGTCGAATATCGGGTCGAAGGACTGCCCGTTGTTGCGGGTCACCCACAGGCCGCCGGAGGCATAGGCCACCATGAAGTGGGATGGATCCCGCGGATCGGCATCGATATCCGTAACCCGGCCGCTCATGATGGACGGCCCCACATTGCGGACGGCAGCATTTTTCAACGGAGAGGCCGCAAACATCGAAATCCGGGTGGCAAACGCCTGCTCCCGGGTCTGGGGCGACGAAGAAGGAACCGTAGTATCCATGACCGGCGTCAGGTTCTGACGCTGTGCGGATGCGGGAAGGACGAGCAGAAAAAGCAGGGGCAGGATGCGGAAAATCATGGTCGGGCGGGCCGTTGATGGGAGGTTGCCACTTGGACGAGCGCAACCTACGGCCCATTTCGGTTTCATGCCGTCGGGCGAACCATGAACCCGACCACCTTGCGCTGCTGCGGGCAAGACCCTACGTTGAGCGCCCCACACACCCCAGCTGCCCATGCCTGCTCCCCTCATCATCGGACCTGGCCGACTTGTAACCGACGCCCGGATGGACGTCCGCAATGCCTTCGACAACGCCCTGGTGGATACCCTCTCCGTGGCATCGGAGCGTCACGTCCGCGACGCGGTGGCCGCCGCACGGGAGGCATCCCGTCAACCCTTCCCGGTCCACCAACGCGTCCATGTCCTTTACGCCGCCGCGGACCGCCTTGAGGCCCATGCCGATGAGATTGCCGAGCTCCTGGCCCGGGAAGGGTCCAAGACCATCACCGAGGCCCAGTGCGAACCGCGCCGAGCGGCCGAAGTGCTCCGGATGGCGGCCGAAGTGGCCCGCACGCTGCATGGCGAAAGCCTCCCGTTCGACGCGCGACCCGGCAGCGAGGCGCGGGTGGGATACTTTGTACGCAAGCCGCTGGGCGTCATTGCCTGCATCCTTCCCTTCAACGACCCCGTCGCCCTGGTGGCGCACAAAGTCGGCCCGGCCCTGGCCGCCGGCAATGCGGTGGTCATGAAACCGGACCCGTCCTCTTCCCTCTCGGTGGTGCGCA
>JAQCDI010000273.1 GCA_027620595.1 Bacteroidota bacterium
GTCCCGCCCGCCCTTTTCACGTAATTCAGAAGCGCCGCCGATCAATCGGTCATGGCCTTCATGTACTCGCGGCGCATCCGGGCAATGGCCGAGATCGAAATGCCCTTCGGGCAGACGGCTTCGCATTCAGCATGGTTGGAGCAATCCCCGAAGCCTTCCTTGGCCATCTGGTCCACCATGTTGATGACGCGGCTCTTGCGCTCGGGCGAACCCTGGGGAAGCAGGGAGAGCTGCGAGATCTTGGCGCCGGTGAACAGCGAGGCCGAAGCGTTGGGGCAGGCCGCTACGCAGGCGCCACATCCGATGCAGGCCGCGTAGTCCATGGCCAGGTCGGCATCCGGTTTGGGAATCGGGATCGCGTTGGCGTCCTGGGCTGCTCCGGTATTGACCGAGACGAAGCCGCCGGCCGCCATGATGCGATCGAACGCATCCCGGTCCACGACGAGGTCCTTGATGATCGGAAAGCCTTCGGCGCGCCAGGGCTCGACCACGATCGTATCCCCGTCGCGGTAGTGCCGCATGTGCAGCTGGCAGGTGGCCGTGCGCCGCTGGGGGCCGTGGGCCTGTCCGTCGAGGACGACACCACAGCTGCCGCAGATCCCTTCGCGACAATCGTTGTCGAAGGCCACCGGGTCCTTGCCTTCCTTGATGAGCTGCTCGTTGAGCACATCAAGGAGTTCGAGGAAGGACATGTGGGGGTTGGCATTCGGCACCGAGTAGGTCTCGAACTGTCCCTTCGTCTTGGGACCCGCCTGGCGCCAGACCTTGAGTTTGATGTTCATGCTGTGTGACATATCTGCGGTTCGCGGGTCGGTTTACTTGTAACTGCGGGTGGTCAGCTTGACGTTCTCGTACGTCAGGGGCTCCTTGTGCAGGACATGCCCGCCTTCGGCGTGCTGCCATGCCGACACATGGGTAAAGTCCTCGTCGTTGCGCCTGGCTTCGCCCTCCGGCGTCTGATACTCCTCGCGGAAGTGTCCGCCGCAGGATTCCTCACGCTCGAGGGCGTCCCGGGCCATCAGCTCGCCGAGTTCGAGGAAGTCGGCCACCCGACCGGCGAATTCCAGATCCTTGTTCATGTGATTGGGTTCGCCCGATACCTTGACGTTCTTCCAGAAGTCCTCGCGCAGGGCCTGGACCTCCGAAATGGCTTTCCTGAGGCCATCGGCCGTGCGGGACATGCCTACTTCATCCCAAATGATGCGACCGAGATCGCGGTGGTATTCCGTAACCGTGCGCGTGCCCTGGATGGAAAGCAGCGTGTCGAGGCGTTCGGTGGCGGCTTTCTGGGCCTCGGCGAACGCCGGATTGTCCGTGCCCACCTTGCCCAGGTCCGACGCAAGGGATCCGAGGTAATTGCCCAGGGTGTAGGGAATCACGAAATAGCCGTCGGCCAATCCCTGCATGAGCGCCGAGGCGCCGAGGCGGTTGGCGCCGTGGTCCGAGAAGTTGGCTTCGCCCAGGACGAAGAGTCCCGGCACGGTGGACTGCAATTCATAGTCCACCCACAGGCCGCCCATCGTGTAATGGACGGCCGGGAAAATGCGCATGGGCACTTCGTAGGGGTTCTCCCCGGTGATGCGTTCGTACATCTCGAAGAGGTTGCCGTAGCGGGCCGCAATCACATCTTTTCCGAGCCGCTTGATGGCATCGGCAAAGTCCAGGTAGACAGCCAGGCCGGTTTCGCCGACGCCGCGGCCCTCATCCGTGGCCATCTTGGCGTTGCGGGAAGCCACGTCTCGCGGGACAAGGTTGCCGAAGCTGGGGTAGCGGCGCTCGAGGTAGTAGTCCCGTTCGTCCTCTGGGATATCCTTTGCCTTGCGGTTGTCGCCCTGCTTTTTCGGAACCCAGACCCGGCCGTCATTGCGGAGGCTTTCCGACATGAGGGTCAGCTTGGACTGGTAGTCCCCGGAAACGGGGATACACGTTGGGTGGATCTGCGTGAAGCAAGGATTGGCGAAGAAGGCACCCCGCTTGTGTGCGCGCCAGGCCGCCGTGACGTTGGAGTTCTTGGCGTTCGTGCTCAGGTAGTAGACGTTGCCGTACCCCCCGGTGCAGAGCAGGACCGCGTCGCCGGCATGCCGCTCGATTTCCCCCGTGACCAGGTTTCGGGTCACGATGCCCCGGGCCCGACCATCAACCACAACGAGATCCAGCATTTCGCGACGGGAATACATGTCGATGTTGCCCTTGCCGATCTGCCGGCTCATGGCCGAGTAGGCGCCGAGAAGCAGCTGCTGTCCCGTCTGCCCACGGGCGTAGAACGTGCGCGATACCTGCGCGCCGCCGAAGGAGCGGTTGTCGAGCAATCCGCCGTACTCGCGGGCAAACGGTACGCCCTGGGCCACGCACTGGTCGATGATGTTGTTCGACACCTGGGCCAGACGGTGCACGTTGGCTTCGCGGGAACGGTAGTCCCCACCTTTCACGGTATCGTAGAACAGGCGCCAGACTGTGTCCCCGTCATTGGGGTAGTTCTTGGCGGCGTTGATGCCGCCCTGGGCAGCAATGGAGTGCGCGCGCCGCGGGGAGTCCTGGATGCAGAAGCTCTTTACGTGGTATCCCAGTTCGGCCAGGGTGGCCGCAGCCGATCCACCGGCGAGTCCGGTACCCACGACGAGGATGGTGTACTTCCGCTTGTTGGCCGGGTTGACCAGTTTGCAGTTGTTCTTGTAGTTGTCCCACTTGTCCTTGAGGGGACCGTCGGGAATCTTGGGGTCGAGGACTGTTGACATGATGCGTGTCGGAATGCAGTCGGAAGATGGGGAGCGGCAGGCGGGGGAGGATCAGGTCAGATCATCCCGAAATAGATGGCGAGCGGCATGACGATGAACCCGATGCCGATGCCGATGCCGATCAGGGCGCCCAACGTGTAGATGGCCGGCGAGAGCGATGGGCGCATGGCGCCGAGGGACTGCAGGGCGCTCCACACACCGTGGCGCAAGTGAACGATGAGCAGCAGCATGATGGCCGTGTAGCCGAAGGTGTAGAACGATCCGGCAAACTTCTCGCGGACCAGCTTGGCCAGGTCCCGCATCTCCACGCCGCCCACGGTCGTGAGGTAGGACGCATCGCCATTGCCGGGTCCGCCCGGGCCGAACTTGAACGAGATCAGGTGGAAGATGGTGAAGACCAGCAGGATGACACCGGTGATGGCCATGCTCCGGGACGACGCAGACTGCATGCTGGGATTCCCGGCAGTCTTGTAGACGGCGTATCCCTGGGGTCTGGCTTTGCGCTTGCCGATCCAGATACGGATGCCGGTCACGACGTGTGCCAGGAAGAACACCAGCAGGCCGATTTCAACCGCGTAGAGGAGCGGGCCCAGGCTGGCCAGGAAATGGGCGTATTCGTTGTAGGCATCGTCGCCCGAGAACATCGAGAGGTTGCCGATCATGTGCATCAGCACAAAAAGGACCAGCGCCAGTCCCGTGATCCCCGTGATCAGCTTCTTGCCGATGGGTGACTTCAGGTGGGTCGAAAGGCTCATGGCTGCGATGAATGCCAGGGTATGTTGGAGAGGCAGTTGGCGGAGTCCGTAGCGGGATCTCCGGAACCGGCGACTAAACTACGGAAGAGATCCGTGGAAGGCTCCCGGGGAATCCCTCCCC
>JAQCDI010000274.1 GCA_027620595.1 Bacteroidota bacterium
GATGGATACCCATCCAACCCAGAATGAGCAGGTAGAGCGCGTGTCCCTGCAGGTAGGTCACACCCGTCATCCAGGTGCCCATGGCCCTGTCGCTGAGGATCGACGTCAGTATGTGGCTGCCGAATGCACCGGAAGCGACACCCAATGCGCCCAACAAGGCCGCCGTCACCATCGTTGTTCGGGGGGTTAACATGGAGTTCACCGTGTGGTTTGCAACATCCGTGGGGTCTTCCGTAAAGCGAACGCCCGGGACCATTCTACGGGCTGGATGGCACCTATCCGTACCGCCTGGTCCGGTTCCCTGCGATGCCACCGGATGACATACCGCCCCTTGATCCGACCGCATTGGATTTGGAAAAAGGAGCCGGTATCTTGCCGGAAGGGTCGCCCCACGAGTCAACACCGCTCCATCATGCCCTTTACGTTTACTGACGCCGACATCGAACGCATCGAGAAGGTACTCGGTGTGAAGGCCAAGAAGGATTCCTCCATGGCCCGCTTCGAGCTGTCCGATGAGGAAACAGGGCGTCGCGTCACGCTGGAAATCCACAGCAAGGTGACGTCTCCCGGTCTCTCGGAAGGAGACCACACCAACCTGGTGTCCGTCTACGCGCCGGCCTCGTTCCTGCAATTGCAGGGGTGCACCGGCTTCATCGGCAGCGAAGACCTCGGCGAAGTCCTCTTCGTGGCCCGCAGCGGCGACACCGCCAACGGTCTGGTGGTCGAGCGGCAGGCCGGTTGCTCGCTCTACGCCAATGTGGACACCAAACTCCTGTCCACCGACTTCACGCAGTTGCCACCGGAGCTCATCATGAGCAGCGTGGCCCTCTCCGTGACGGAAGAACTGTTCGGCGACCTGGGATGACGGCCGAAGGGCTCTCCGGAAGTGTCGATGTCTCCGTCGTGGCCGACGTGGCCGGAGACGATTGGGAAGAACGGATCGCCCGTACCGCTGCGCGCGTGTTCACCGGCGAAGGCGTCCCTTTTGTCCACCTTTCGGTGGTCCTCGCCGATCATGGGACGGTGCATTCACTGAATCGGGAATGGCTGGATCACGACTGGACGACCGACGTGATCTCCTTCCTTCTGGAGGAGGACCCGGTCGAGGGCGAAGTCTACGTGGACGTGGAAACCGCTGCCGAACGACATGAGGAGTTCGGCGCCCCCCTCTCCGATGAGATCCTGCGCTATGTGATCCACGGCATCCTGCACCTGTGCGGGCATGATGATGCGACGGATGCGGAGCGGGAGGCCATGCGCCGCCTCGAGGATCGCTACCTGGCCTCCTCTTCCGGAGCCTGAGTCCGCGCTGGCAGGCGGCGGATTCGGCCCGGGTCGCAATCCACCAGTCAGGCCATCTTGCGCAGTGATTCGACGAGCTTGCGCACGTGGTTCGGCGTCTGGATGATGTAGAAATGCAGGTGGTTGAAACCTGCGTCCATGAGCCCTTCGCACTGCTTCCGGGCCCATTCGATCCCGATCTCGGCCACCTGTGCGTCCGTCTTGGCCGCTTCGCACTCGGCCGCCAGGGCCTCGGGAATCTCGAGATGGAATTTGGCCGGCAGGGCCTGCAGCTGGCGCTTGTTGGTCAGGATTTTGAGTCCCGGAATGATGGGAACGGTGATCCCCACATCGCGGCAACGCTCCACAAACCCGAGGAAAGAGTCATTGTCGTAGAACATCTGGGACGTGATGTAATCAGCTCCCGCATCCACCTTCCGCTTCAGGTTCAGGATGTCCCAGGTAATGTTGGGTGCCTCGAAATGCTTCTCCGGATACCCGGCCACACCCACACAGAAGTCGGTGGGGGCCGCATCGATCAGTTCTTCGAGGTACCGTCCATGATTCATGTCATGGATCTGCCGCACGAGGTCAATGGCATATTCATTCCGCGTGCGGTCCACTGAGATGGGTTTCTGGAAACCGGTGTCATCTCCGCGAAGGGCCATCACATTGTGGATGCCCAGATAGTTCAACTCGATGAGCGCATCTTCGCTTTCTTCCCGGGTGAACCCCTGGCACAGCAGATGCGGCACGGTCTCGATGCCGAAGCGGCCTTTGATGGCCGCACACATACCAAGCGTCCCGGGCCGTTTGCGCTTGATGTGCCGACGCCAGCTGCCGTCGGACTGCTCTTCGTAGTAGACCTGCGCTCCATGGGAGGTCACATCCACGAACGGCGGATCGAATTCCTTCAGGGCATCGATGATTTCCAGGATCTCGGAGAGCGAACTGCCCCGTTTGGGGGGTACGATCTCATAGGAAACCTGTAGATCTTCGTTCCTTGCAAGCAGATCGACAACTTTCATCCCGTCGTGCTGATTCGTTTCTTACGTCCTCCTGATGCCGGGCCGATACCCCATCCGAAATGGCCGCATCGAAGGCCCTCATACCCAGATCCCAACGTACTGTTCAATGACCGGAATTGTTTTTTCGACCGTTGAGGAAGCCCAGCCCTTCCTCGCCACCTACGAACGGGGGCGTTTCGACGGACTCGGAGAAGGCGAAACATTCCATGACAACCGCTTCCTGGTCTCCATCCTGGGTATCGGAAAGATCAAGGCCGCCCTGCGCACCGAGCGCCTGCTCAACTCCCACGACGTCACCTCGTTGATCCATGCGGGCACCTGTACGGCGCTCAACGACAACCTGAAGGTGGGAGACCTGGTCAGTGTGGCCCAGGTGTTCGAGGGGGACCGCATCGAACTGTCCGCGCCTACCTATCCCCGCATGCCGCTCAGCGTACCCTTCGAGACACTGAAAGAAGTGACCCTGGTTACACAGGACCACACCGTGCAGGGCGCCACAGAACTCTCCTACTGGCAACGGATTGCAGACATCAGCGACATGACCGGGTATGCGGTGGCCTATGTGTCCGCCACGCATGGCAAACTGTGTCAGATCGTCAAGGTGGTCACAGGGCACATGGGAGTAGAGGATCCCAACTTCCGCAAGACCCTGGCCGCCGGACACAAGGCACTGGGCACATTCCTTACGGGCAAGATCGACGTCCTCCAGACGCTCTGACCGCCGAATTCGGGTGAACCCCGAATGAGATCGGAACGCCGTTGCGCGCGGTTATATCTCCCGTCGGACGCGCGTCAAGCCGCGCTGTCTGCGAGCCCGCTTGTCTGCGGTTCGCCCATCAATTGCGCCGCAGCATCAGGTCGTGGGTCCACTCCTCGGGCCAGCCAATGGAATACCCGTCCTCGTAGAGATAATCCGTGTCTCCAGGCACGGTAGCCATCCGCTCGGCCTCCCGACTGCGGATATCGCGGAAGCGCACAGCCCGCGTTCCGGCAATCATCCGGTCCCGGTATCCGTGCTCCGGCGAGTCACCCTTCCTCGTCCGCTGATCCGCGCGCAGGATCCGGCTGGCTGCCCAGAACATCCAACCCACCAGCGCGGCAAGCGAAGCAAGGGCAGTGATGAGCAGGACCGTTTTCACGACAGGAAAGGCGGCAATGGTTCGTTCAGGTTCAGAACGTCCCAATCAGTAGCCTTGTTACCGCGAAGCCATAAAAAAGTGTGGGCCGGGCGATCTTCGATCGCCCGGCCCACCAATTCCTGGGTGGATGTCAACCTCAGTGGGTGG
>JAQCDI010000275.1 GCA_027620595.1 Bacteroidota bacterium
CCTTTGCATTCGGACGAGCGGGAGCGTGGACCTTACTCCGGCATGGCCTGCTTGCGGGCGCCCGCCTTGGCGGACAGGTCGGCCGGTGTGCTGCCGCTGTTGAGCTCCACCTTCTTGATGGTGACGGTCTGCGAGCCCTGGGCGCTTTCTGCCTGTTGGCCCATGGCAAACGTCAATCCGTCCACTTCCTGGAATCCCGTCATGGTGGTCACAGCGGCACCCATCGGCGTCGAAACACGCTGTCCGAGGACCATCAGGGTCTCCTGGTCAACCAGGAGTTCAGTTTCCACACCGAACTGGGTGGCACCGACGACATAGACCGGGCGATCATTGAACGTCTCGCTGTCCTTCAGGGTCAGCTGGGCATCCGCGTCCGAAAGGAGCGACATCTCGGCCTTGGGGGACTGACGCTGGAATTGGGCACGCATCTGCGGGTTGACCGCGGCCATGTCCTGGCGCTGTCCGCCCTGCTCAATCCAGCCCTCCAGCGGAGTATAGTATGCCTTCATGGCCACCGCTTCTGCGGGAATGCCTGCCGGTCCGTCGAGGAGGCTCATTTCCGTGAATCCGTAGCCCGGGAAGATGGACCAGGACTTCATGCCGAGCGTGAGGCTGCCCATGGGCGTGCTGGCGACGATCTCGATCTCGGTGTACATGTCCTTGACGGCATTCCACGCTGCCTCACCACCGGTGGCCTCGATGTTTGCCTTGAGGACGTCTTCGGCGGTGGTCAGACTTTGCGCCGTTGCCGGACGCAGGAAGAGGAAAGTCAGCAGCAGGGTTGCTGCAAGAAAGGAAAAGCGTTTGCGCATGGGTTCAGATAGGGTCTTCCGTTGAAAAGGGAGTTTACGGCAGGCGTTCCGGTAGGATTCAGGCGTCCTCGACCGGGGATTCTTCGGAAACGCCCTCGGGCGTATCCGAACCCGTGTCTTCGCCGTCTTCAACGACGATCTTGGTTACGTCGGCAATGGAGTCTCCATCCCGCAGTTTGATGACCCGCACGCCCTGGGTGTTACGGCCCAATCGTGAAATGGAGCCGATGTCCATGCGGATCATGATGCCTTGGACGGTGGATATCATCAGGTCGTTCTGCTCCAGGACGCTCTTGATGGCCACGATGGGGCCGGTCTTGTTCGTCGTTTTCTGGGCAATGATGCCTTTCCCGCCGCGGGACTGCAGCCGGTACTCTTCCAAGGCGGTCCGCTTTCCGTAACCGTGGGCGCTGATGGTCAGGATGTCCCGCTCCAGATCGTCCACGACGATCATTCCGATGACTGATGCCCCCTTGGTCAGCCTGATTCCGCGCACACCCCGGGTGTTGCGTCCCATCGGACGGGCATCGGATTCATTGAACCGGATGCAGACCCCGCTGGACGAGGCAATGATGACGTCGGCATTGCCATCGGTGAGGTGGGCCTCGATCAGCTCGTCCCCTTCGTCGATCGAAATGGCAATGATGCCGTCCGCACGCGGGCGGGAGAAGGCTTCCAATTGGGTCTTCTTGACCTGGCCGCTCTTGGTGGCCATGAGCACGAAATGCTCATTGAGGAAATCCTCATCCCGGAAGTGCTCCTTCGAAACGGGAAGCACGGCGCGCACCCGGTCCTCGGGTCCGATCTGGATGCAGTTCCGGATGGAGCGTCCCTTGCCGGTCCTGCTTCCTTCCGGGATTTCGTAGATGCGCAGCCAGTAGCACTTGCCCTGGTCGGTGAAGAAGAGCAGGTAATCGTGGTTGTACCCCACGAACAGATGCTCAATGAAATCCTCATCGCGCATGGCAGTGCCGCGCTTGCCTACGCCGCCTCGTCCCTGTGCCGCGTATTCCGTGGCCGACGTGCGTTTGATGAGCCCCTGGTGGGAGATGGAGACCACGACCTGTTCGTCGTCGATCAGGTCCTCGATGAAGATGTCCCCTCCGCCTGTGTAATCGATTTCGGTACGACGGGCATCGCCGTACTTGTCCCGCATCTCAACGAGTTCAGCCTTGATGATTTCGAATCGCATGCCCTCGTTGCCCAGGATGGTCAGCAAGCGCTCGATTTCCTTGAGGATCGTCTCGAATTCCTCTTCGATCTTCTGGCGTTCAAGTCCGGTCAGGCGGTTGAGACGCAGCTCGAGGATGGCCTTGGCCTGGATTTCCGACAGGCTGAACATGGAGCCGCCATCCGTCGGAAGACCGAAGCGTTCCAACTGCTCCTTGGTCAGCTTGGTCGGGAATACGCCGGCCATGAGGTTGTCCCGGGCCTCGTCCGTGTCGGCCGAATGGCGGATGATGGTGATGACCGCGTCGAGGTGGTCGAGCGCAATGGTCAGTCCCTCGAGGATGTGTGCCCGTTCCTGGGCCTTGCGCAGCTCGAACTGGGTGCGCCGTTGCACGACTTCGTGCCGATGCTCCACATAGTAGTGGATCATCTCCTTCAGGTTGAGGGTCTTCGGGCGGCCATGCACCAGGGCCACCACGTTCATTCCGAAGGTCTGCTGGAACTGCGTATACTTGAACAGCTGGTTCTGGACCACCATCGGGACCGCGTCCCGTTTGAGCTCGATGACGATCCGCATGCCGTCGCGGTCGGATTCATCGCGCAGGTCGGAGATGCCCTCGATCTTCTTGTCCCTGGCCAGGATGGCAATTTTCTCGAGCAGGGCGCTTTTGTTGACCTGGTAGGGGATTTCGGTGGCAATCAGGGCGAACCGGCCCGGACGGACCTCTTCCTCATGGATTCGGGCCCGCATGACCACGCGCCCGCGGCCCGTATGGTAGGCCTGGCGAACCTCTGTGTGACCGTAGATGATGCCGCCGGTGGGGAAGTCAGGAGCCGGCATGAGCTGAACGAGCTCATCGATCGAGATGTCCCGGTTGTCGATGTAGGCCACCGTGGCATTGATGGCTTCCGTCAGGTTGTGCGGCGGGATCTTGGTGGCCATACCGACGGCGATACCGTCGGAACCGTTGACCAGGAGGCTGGGAATGGCCGAGGGCAGTACCTGCGGTTCCTGGAGCGATCCGTCGAAGTTGTCCTGGAAGTCCACCGTTTCCTTGGCCAGGTCCCGGAGCATTTCCTCGGCAAGGCGGGTCATGCGGGCTTCCGTGTATCGCATGGCGGCCGCGCCGTCCCCATCGACGGACCCGAAGTTGCCCTGTCCGTCCACCATGGGATAGCGCAGGGAGAAATCCTGTGCCATGCGGACCATCGTGTCGTAGATGGCCGAATCCCCGTGCGGGTGGTACTTACCGAGTACTTCCCCGACCACGCGCGCGCTCTTCTTGTAGGCCGAACCGGCGCCCATGCCCTGCTCGTTCATGGCGTAGAGGACGCGACGGTGTACCGGCTTGAGTCCATCCCTTACATCGGGCAGCGCTCGGCTGACAATCACCGACATGGAATAGTCGATGTAGGAGGACTTCATTTCCTCCTCGATGTTGATCGGGATGATGCGTGCTAAGGATTCTTCGTTCGGTCCTTCCATGGGCAGGATCGGGCCGGTACAGGAGCCTCGGGCGGCTCGTGGCACCGGCGTAGGTGGAGATGATGGCGTCGGGTGGAATCGGGGCCGCAAACGGCCCTTGCGTAGATCCTCAAATATACGCT
>JAQCDI010000276.1 GCA_027620595.1 Bacteroidota bacterium
TATCGCGGAGGATCGCTTCCTGGTCCGGCTGACGCGACTTGGACACAACCAGGACGTGTCGGCATCATTCGACCTCACCGATTCGACCCGTGTCGTTATCAACGCCCTGGGCGAGATCAGCGAATCGAGCAAGTATGACTACGGATGGCTGGAGAACGCGCGGGATGGTCAGCGCATCTGGGAGATGACGCGACAGAACACATCATCGGCTGGTCAGGAGGACAATTTCCGCGCAGCGCGAGCCGAAGTGATGCTTCCACCCGGCTCCTACCGGGCATTCTTCCACACCGACGGCAGTGTGTCGTACGAGGATTTCGGATCCGATCAGCCGGACAATCCGGAGGACTGGGGTATCGCTATATTCCGTGCTGAATGACCCGGCCCGGGCCACCACCACGAAACCCACTTGTCCCCATGCCCTCCATAGCCTTCCGGATTCCTGTGCCGGAGAACCGTCAGGACGAACTGGCCGCCTGGCTGGAAGACCTGCCCATCGAAGGGCTCTGGATGGAGGGAGACATGGTGACCCTCTATGCGACACCCGCTGAAGCGTTCGTAATCCGGGAAGCGCTAAACGGCCCGCTGGCCCCTTGGTGTGAGGGTCCTGTAGAGGAAGCAGAGATTGCCGACCGCAATTGGAATGCCGAGTGGGAGCAGACCATCCAGCCGATCCGTGCCGGGCATTTCCGCGTGCGCCCCACCTGGACCCAGGCCCCGCCGGATCCTGGAGTGACAGACTTGATCGTGGATCCCAAGATGTCCTTCGGAACGGGACACCACGAAAGCACGCGCCTGATCCTTTCCCGGATCCATGACATGGTCCAGAAGGGAGATACCGTGCTGGATGCCGGAACGGGAACCGGGGTACTGGCTTTTGCAGCGCTGGCGTGCGGAGCATCCTCTGCAGACTCGTTCGATTTCGATCCCATCTGCCTTGAGAATGCCGCCGAAAATGCGGTGCTCAATGCAATGGAGGATCGATTCCGGGTAGTGCTGGATGATGGAGCCGGATTGCTGGCGGATCCTCCGCTTTTCGGAATCCGCCAGTACGACGTGGTATTGGCCAACATCAATCGGGAGGTGCTGAGGCACATGTTGCCGGCACTCCACGCTCGACTCAAGGTAGGTGGCAAGCTGGGCCTTGCAGGGCTTCTCCAGACCGATGCCGGGATCATGGAAGCCGCTTTGGCCGCCCTTGGCCTGGATATCCTGGAAACGCAGACCGAGGGAGACTGGTGGAGTGTCTGGGCGGGCAAGGGCATGCGACTGACACCCGGGGAGCGCCGCGTGGCCACGATAGATATAGGCACGAATACGGCGTTGCTTTTCGTGGCGGGTTGGAGGGAGGACCGTATGCTTGACCTGGACGGCGCTTCGGGATTCGTCCGACTTGGAGAAGGTGTTGATGCGTCCAGGCAGGTATCTCCGGCGGCCCTGGAGCGCCTGGATTCGGTGCTCAGCGCCCATGTGGACCGGCTCTCCCCGTGGGAGGTGGATCAGGTGATTGTAACGGGCACGTCTGCCTCGCGGGATGCCGCCAACTCCGAGGATATCCGTCAGGTGGTGTGGAAAGCAACCGGGACAGATCTCGTGATCCTTTCCGGCGAGGAAGAGGCCCGCATGACGTTTGAAGGCGCCATGGCCGGACTGCGGGGGTTTGATCCGCAATGGGTCGCGCTGGACCCGCAAACCATGTCCACGATCATCGACGTGGGGGGAGGCTCCACGGAATTTGTCCAGGGATTGGCAAACGGGGAGGAAATCCGGTTCGCCCGAAGTCTGGACATGGGCTCGGTTCGCATGTCGGAGCGTTTCTTTGCTTCGCAGCCTCCGTCTGCAACCGACCTGGCCCGGGCCGACACTGCCTTTCGTGCCATGATGGATCAACACTTGGGCGAGGCATCGAAGACCCCGGTGTGTGTAGGAGCGTCCGGCACGGCGGTCATCCTTTCCCTGGTTCATTACGGGCGAACCTCGACGAAAGACATGCCCGATGGCGGACACCTGACGTTGGAAGCGGTACGTGTGTGGAGTGAGCGGCTGCTGGCAATGACACGACAGGAAGTGCTGGATCTGATTCCACGCCACGGGAAGGGCAGGGAAGATGTGTTTCCGGCGGGTGTGTTCATCCTGCGACTGGCCATGGAGTGGCTGGAGGCGAGTACCTTGTTCGTGTCGCCTTACGGCGTCCGGCAAGGGGTGGCCCTGGAGCATTTCCGAAGATCCGGTTGAAACCGGTCACTTGCAGGAACCGCAGGAGTCGGCAGTTTTAGGAGTATGCCCATCTTACCAACAGCGAACCCATGGCCTCTGTTACCCTGTCCGGTGCTCTTGACGCTCTGCGTACGGTTGTAGAACCCTCCAGTGGGAAACACCTCGTCCGTTTGGGATGGATACGGGGGCTGACGGTATCGGAAGAACACGTGCGGTTCACCCTGTGGATGGACGACCCGTTGCATCCGTTTGCCGGCAAAGCAGCCGATGCGTGCCGGGAGGCGCTGGCCCGGGCCTTCGGTCAGGATCTGCGCGTGGATGTGGACCAGGATGGGGACATGATTGATCTGGGCGCGGATCTTTCCATCGACGGGCAAGAAGCCGCCGCGACGCCGGGGGCAGGTATTACAAGCATCATTGCCGTTGCCTCCGGCAAGGGAGGGGTCGGCAAAAGCACGGTGGCCAGCAACCTGGCCGTTGCGCTTGCGCAGCAAGGATTGGACGTGGGTCTGGTGGATGTGGACATCTACGGCCCGTCGATTCCAACGATGTTCGGTCTGGAAACCGCCAAACCAAGGGTAAACGCCCAGCGTCGCATCATTCCGCTCGAGAAATATGGCGTCAAGCTGCTTTCCATGGGTTTCCTGGTGGACCCGGAGAAGGCTGTGATCTGGCGAGGACCCATGGTGACAAGCGCGGTCCGGCAGTTCCTGTCCGATACCGAATGGGGCAACCTGGACGTCCTGGTCATGGACCTGCCGCCGGGAACGGGAGATATTCAACTGACCATTGTGCAGACCATTCCGCTGGCCGGTGCGGTCATCGTGTCCACGCCTCAGCGTGTTGCCCTCAGTGATGCGCGCAAGGGCGTGGCGATGTTTGATCAGGTAGGTGTACCGGTTCTGGGTATCGTCGAGAACATGGCCTACTTCGAACCGGAGGAACTGCCCGGAAAGCGATACTATTTGTTCGGACAGGGAGGGGCAAAGGCATTGGCCGGCGAGCTCGATGTACCTTTCCTGGGCGAGGTGCCGCTGGTGCAGGCCATCCGTGAGAATGCGGACCAGGGCACGCCGGTCGTCACCGACAGGCAATCGGCCGCAGGAAAGGTGTTCTCGGAATTGGCTGCCGACCTGACGCGGCGGATTGAGGAGCGCAGCGCTCTGAGGCCTCCCACGCGCAAAATTGACATCCTCCACGGCTGAGCCGGCTGAACCTGGCGCCCGAGACGGAGTACACTGCCCAACCCATTGCCGAATCCCGATGAACGTGCTTCAAGGACCTGAATTGCATCGCGAAGTAGAAGCAGCGCTGGACACCCTGCGTCCGTACCTGGAAGCGGACGGTGGCTCGGTCAAGCTGTTGGATATCACGC
>JAQCDI010000277.1 GCA_027620595.1 Bacteroidota bacterium
GCCCGGCCCGTGAGGACTTCGGCGGGCTGGACGGTGCGCCGCAGCGCCTCGGCAAATGCCTGGTCGGCGGCATCACGGTTGCCCAGCACTTCGTGCATGGAGGCCAGATTCAGGTGCGCCTCGGCCTGTTCGGCCACTGCCATCTGGGCCTGGCGGTATTCTTCCATGGCCGAACGCGCCGGATCCTCTGCAAAATCGGTGAACCCGTGGGCAAGCGCGGTGGCCACAGCTTCGATACGGACCCAGCGCAGCGAATCGGCAAACAGCCGGTCCAGATTCGGCAACGGCGCGCGGAAGGCCGGGTCGGCGATGGCCCTCAGGGCCCCAACCCGCTCGAAGGCATTGCCCGAACCCAGGCCCGTCATGACAATGCGCAGGGCGTCCGTGGTGGGCTCCGTACCCAGGCGCGCCAGGAGTCCCCCCTTCTCGAAGCGGCTGACGGTGGAGTCGGTCAGGACCTCCTCGACACGACCCATCCTGTCGGTCGTGCCGGCCCGCAGGGCCAGGCTAGCCAGACCGGGGCGGCTTTCGGGACCTTTCAGGACCGATTCGACGCTGCGATCCTCGCCGTGGCAGTCGGCACAGACGTTGGGCGAACCCAGCTCCCGGCTGGTGACCGGATCGGGGATCCCGAAGCGGTGATCCCCCCTGGCATCGATCCCCATGTAGGTCCGCTCGGGCATGTGGCAGGTTTCGCAGCTGACCTCGGTCGGATGCAGCTCGTGCACCGCCACCTGCTCCACCTTTCCGGCGTGGCAGGACATGCACAGCGCATCCCCGGGCAGCTTGCGCAGTCCCGAGTGCGGGTCGTGACAGTCACTGCATGTCACTCCCTTTTGCGCCATTCGGCTCTGCAGGAAGGATCCGTAGACATAGACCTCATCCAGGATCTGACCGTCGGCGAAGTAGAGCCCGTCCTGTATGAGGGCTGGGGCGAACTGGTCGAGGAACGCCTCGCCGTGCGCCGCGGGCTCGACGAGCGGCGCACGCCGCGAGTGGCACGCGGCGCACATGGTAAGCTCGGTCTCCAGCACCCGGTCATTGGAGCGCCCATTGACCGGAAGGCCGGTGGCTGCCGCGCCGGTCATCCCGTACGGTTCGCCCGCATCCTCCAGGTGGTTCGAACCCGGCCCGTGACAGGCTTCACAACCCACTGTGGACTCGGCCCAGGTGGTTTCATAGGAATCGCTGGCCACGTCATAGCCCTTTTCAAGCGCCGTGGTATGACACGCGGCGCACATGTAATTCCAGCTCAACCCGTCCCGTTGCCAATCCAGTACGTCTCCCTGGGGCGTGGCCTCGTCCGGATAGAGTGAATACCATTGCTGGCCTTCGATGTCCCAGGCCACGGTCAGCGCCTGAATTCGCCCGCGGTTGCCCTTTACGAGGACCTGTTGAAGCGGATCATGCCCGAACGTCCATTCCACGCCGAGGGTATCCCCTCTTGCAATAACGGAAATACTTCCTCCCTCTTCCGTGACGAAGCGGTACGTCTCCCCGAAATGCTCGAACGACGCACCGTCGAAATCACCCAGCACCGAAGCAGAATCCGGCAACAACATGGCGCGCATGTGATCCGACTGCTGCCATGCCGCCGTCTGCGACGCATGACAGGACGCACACGCCCCGGACCCGACATACTTTGGCGGACCGGAGCATGCGGTCAATCCGACAAGAAGTAGAACCGCGATTCGGGACACTACAGATCCACGTCCCTTTTCTTGAGCATGAATAGTCCTTCGCTGCTGGACGTCACGACGATGGTTCCGCTGCGGAAATAGGGGTAGTTGCTCCATGAGCCCCCGCCCGCCCGATCGTCGGACACCGTGTCAAAGAACGCCACCTCGACGGGCGTTTCGGGTTCGCTCACATCCAGGATGCGCAGACCTGCCTCATAGTTGGACTGGTACATCAGGTTGCCCTTGACGTAGAGGTTGTGATCAGTGGTTTTCTCCGTGGAGATGTGCTCGCCCGCCAGGACCGGGTCGTCCAGATCCGCGAGGTCGAAAATGAGGGTGCGCGTGCCGTCCACGAGGCCCTGCGGTTCGTCCCCTTCATCGTTGATGTAGAAATAGCGCTGATCCTCGGTCAGCCAACCCTGATGGGTGTAGGCAATGGCCGGATACGTGGCCACCGAAATGGCAAACGGAGCGTCCTTGTCGGTTACATCGGCAATGGAAAGGGCTGTTTCGTTGGATCCAAGGCAGATTTCCCGACCGTTATGTTCAGTATCCGGGCCACGGTAGATGACGCACTGCGCGTCGTGGGTATTGCCCGTATTGTTGCGACCCGTTCCCTCGTGGGAGAAGCAACCGGCAAAGCTGGGGTTCTTCGGCTCGCGGATGTCGATCATGTGCAGACCGCCGCCGCAGGTGATGCCGCCCATGCGCGAGGCCACGGAATAGGCAAACCCGGTCTCCTCGTTGATGACGATGTTGTGGGCGCTGGCAATCTGGTCGTACATGACGTCGGCTTCGAACTCGACCGGCGCATCCGGGACGTTGAGCAGGCGGGCCAGATCGAAGACCTGCATGCCATGTTGGCCAGCTCCATCGGCCACGATGAAGGCGTGGTCCTTGTATACCTTCATGTCCCTCCAAACAGAGTTGAGGGCACCGTCGGTCTTGGCCAGGTTGCCCAGGTAGATCGGGTTGTAGGGGTCCGTGACCTCCACGAATGCCGTGCCGTCCGTGCGGCCCACGAGCGCGAAGTCCCGACCCGTGCCCGCGTGCGTCCAGCCCCAGATGTCGTTCATGCGCGTTCCGCGCACACCGCCGATATCGCGCAGGCTGAGGAAGGACTGCACGTCCACATCCTGGCAGCGGAAACCGGCCGCATCCCCGTTCTGGCATTCTACCATCTCGCCGGCAAAGGAATCCATGTCCCCCTTGTCCACGAACAGGATGGCCGACTGCACCATGCCCTCTTCGGTCTTGTCGTAGACAAAGACGGCGCCCTCGCCCCAGTCATAGCCCGGGGCGCCGACGGCCACGAAGTCGGTGCCGGCAGCAAAAGAAGCACCCAGGGACGTGCGAACCTGCAGTCCGTCCACGGCAACGCGCCCCATCGGCTGGAAGGCGCGCATCATGTTGGAGGGATGGAACGCGTGCAGCGCTCCCCATCCGCCATCCGAACCGGGCGCACCCACCCACACCTTATGATCGGGATCATGCACGAAAGCAGCGCCGAAGGTCTCGTTGCCCGATGCCGTTGATGGGGCCATCCGGAGGGTAAACTCGAAGGCATCGGTCTCCTTGTTGAAGTGGTAGACCCCGACGGCCCCGGTGCGGGAATCGTATCCGGGGGCGCCGACCATGAGGTGACCGTGGTGAGCGTAGAGAGCCGAACCGAACATCTGATTGGCTGTGGCCACCGGCATCGCAAGCTTCTGATGCTGTCCCCACAGCTGCGAATCAGGGTTGTCCCGGAAGACGACAACAGCGCCGGCGCGCTCATCGGCCATGGGAGCGGAAACGAACAACCACTCGCCATCGAGCGCCACCTGGGTGCCCGCCATCTGCATGTCGATGTCCTGGCTGCGGGCGTGTCCGTCCATGGGCCAGGAACCATC
>JAQCDI010000278.1 GCA_027620595.1 Bacteroidota bacterium
GCGCCGCCCGCAGGATAACAAGCGCAGACGCAGGAAACGTCATGCACCAGACCTCGTCAGGCTGCGTCGAACCGGTCGGCCATCATGACCTTGTCCCACGCCGCCACAAAGTCCTTGACGAACTTGCGGCCGGCATCTGCTTGAGCGTAGACCTCAGCGATGGCCCGCAGCTGTGAGTTCGATCCGAAGACGAGGTCAGCGCGCGTGGCCATCCATTTCTTCTGGCCCGTCACACGATCCCGACCGTCAAAGAACATCGGATTTTCCTGCGCCACCGATTCTTTGGCCGGCATCCACAAGGTGGACATGTCCAGCAGGTTGACAAACCAGTCCGTGGTCAGCTGGCCCGGGCGGTCGGTAAGAACACCCTGTGACGAGCCGCCGTACGTGGCGCCCAGCGCCCGCATGCCACCCACCAGCACCGTCATATCGGGTGCTGAAAGGCCCATGAGCTGCGCGCGATCGATCATCATTTCCTCGGCCGTTACCGCGTACTCCTTCTTCTGGTAGTTGCGGAAGGCGTCGGCATAGGGCTCGAGCACATCGAACGAATCCACATCCGTCTGCTCCTGTGAGGCGTCCGTCCTGCCCGGTGTGAAAGGTACCTCCACCTCGAATCCGGCATCCAGCGCGGCTTTTTCGACCCCTGCAGCGCCACCGAGAACGATCAGGTCTGCAAGGGATACTTTCTTGCTGCCCGTTGCGGACGAGTTGAACGACTGCTGTACGCCTTCGAGCGTCTTCAACACGCCTGCCAGGTTGGCCGGCTCATTGGCTTCCCAGTCCTTCTGCGGAGCCAGGCGGATGCGGGCGCCGTTCACGCCGCCGCGCTTGTCCGAGCCCCGGAACGTCGAGGCTGCAGACCAAGCCGTGTAGACCAGATCGCGAACCGAAAGTCCGGTGGCCAGGATGGCTTTCTTGAGGGTCTTCGCATCGGCCGTGTCGATCAGCCCGTGATCCACGGCCGGCACTGGATCCGTCCAGATCAGCTCCTCGGCCGGGACTTCAGGACCCAGGAAACGGGCACGCGGACCCATGTCGCGATGCGTCAGCTTGAACCAGGCCCGTGCAAACGCATCGGCAAATTCATCGGGGTTCGCCAGGAAATGCCGCGAAATCTTCTCGTAGGCCGGGTCATAACGCATGGCCATATCGGCCGTCGTCATGAAGATGGGCACCTTTTTTGTCGGGTCTTCGGCGTCGGGGGCCATGTCGGCCTCCTCGATGCCTTTCGGCGTCCACACCCAGGCTCCAGCCGGGCTTTTCACGCACTCCCATTCGTACTTGAACAGGACGCGGAAGTAATCCATGTTCCACTTCGTGGGGTTGGGCGTCCAGGCGCCCTCTAGTCCAGACGTAATCGTATCCCGCCCTTTGCCGCTCTTGAACGTGCTGAGCCATCCAAGGCCCTGTGCCTCGATGGGAGCAGCTTCCGGTTCGCGTCCCACGTGCGACTCCGGGCCGGCCCCGTGCATTTTGCCGAAGGTGTGACCACCGGCCGTGAGGGCGACCGTCTCATAGTCGTTCATGGCCATACGTTTGAACGTCTCGCGCACGTCCCGTCCCGATGCCACCGGATCCGGATTGCCGTTCGGACCCTGTGGGTTCACGTAGATCAGTCCCATCTGCACGGCGGCCAGCGGGTTCTCCAACTCACGATCGCCGCTGTAGCGCTTGTCGCCCAGCCACTCACTCTCGCTACCCCAGTAGATGTCCTCCTCGGGCGAGTAGATGTCCTCGCGCCCGCCGGCAAAACCGAACGTTTCGAAGCCCATCGACTCAAGCGCCACGTTGCCCGCCAGGATCATCAGGTCGGCCCAGGAAAGCTTGTTGCCGTATTTCTGCTTGATCGGCCAGAGCAGCCGGCGGGCCTTGTCCAGGTTGCCGTTGTCTGGCCAGGAGTTCAGGGGGGCGAACCGCTGGGTCCCACTGCTCGATCCTCCCCGACCGTCGCCCGTGCGATAGGTCCCGGCGCTATGCCAGGCCATGCGGATGAACAGGCCTCCGTAATGACCATAGTCGGCAGGCCACCATTCCTGGGAATCGGTCATGAGGGCTGCAAGGTCCTCCTTGACTGCCTTCAGATCCAGGCTCCGGAAGGCTTCGGCATAATCGAAGTCCTCGTCCATGGGATTCTCCGCCGGCTGGTGCTGGTGCAGGATCCGCAGGTTCAGCTGGTTCGGCCACCAATCCTGGTTGGACGTTCCGCCGCCGCTGTTGCGCGTCATTGCCCCGGTGAACGGGCATTTGCCATTCGTACTCATGAAGCGTCCTCTGGTCGTTTTTGTGGTTTTTTACGCGATACTGCATGATCGTCCCCCCACCGTTACGCATCAAAGCGTGGGCGCGAAGATTATGTAAGATCCGAGGCTTCACCACCCAGAACGCCACGGTCCAACGGCGGGCACGTCATGCTTCTTTGCCCCGGAAGTCGTAGTGTTCAACTCCGCATTGCACCATCTGCCACCCCACCCCTGCCCCCGCATGCTGCTCGGGATAGACGTCTCCACTACAGCCAGCAAGGCCCTGCTCCTCGATCCGGACGGACGGGTCCGCGGCGTTGGCTCCGCACCCCATCGGTTGTCGACCCCGCGCCCGCTGTGGAGCGAACAGGATCCGGAGGACTGGTGGCAGGCAACGTGCGCCGCCATCCAGTCGGTGTTGCGCTCCACCGGCACCGCCGGCTCCGCCATCCAGGCTATCGGCCTGTCGGGCCAGATGCACGGACTGGTCCTGCTCGATTCGGCCGGATCCGTAATCCGCCCCGCCATCCTTTGGAACGATCAGCGGGCCAGTGCAGAGTGCCACATGATCCGGGAGCGCATCGGATTTTCCCGGCTCGTGGGCATCTCCGGAAATGATGCCTTTCCGGGCTTTTCCGCGCCCAAGCTGCTCTGGGTTCGTCATCACGAGCCGGAGAACTATCGACGCGTGGCCCAGGTACTGCTCCCCAAGGACTACATCCGCTACCGGCTGACCGGCCACTTCGCAACCGATCGAGCAGGTGCAGGAGGCACGCTCCTCCTGGATCTTCACACACGGGATTGGTCTGCAGACCTTCTCTCGGCGCTGGATATCCCGGCCGAATGGCTGCCACCCACCCATGAAGGCCCCGACATCACCGGGACGACACATACCGATGCGGCCCGCCACGCGGGGCTCGGCGTGGGCATCCCGGTGGTTGCCGGCGCCGGAGATCAGGCAGCCCAAGCCGTAGGCGTCGGCTCCGTACACCCCGGCACCGCAGCGCTCACGATCGGGACCTCGGGGGTGGTATTTGCTCCCACTGACCACCCTGTTTCGGACGCCCAGGGCCGCATCCATGCCTTCCCGCATGCCGTGCCCGACCGGTGGCACGTCATGGGCGTCATGCTTTCGGCAGCAGGCAGCCTGCAGTGGTACAGGGACACCCTTGCGCAGGGCGTGGACTTCGATGCCCTCCTGGTAGAAGCCGCTTCGGCACCGGCCGGCTGTGATGGCCTGACTTTCCTTCCCTATCTGAGCGGCGAGCGCACCCCGCACGCAGACCCCCATGCCCGAGGAGCGTTCACAGGAATGACCCT
>JAQCDI010000279.1 GCA_027620595.1 Bacteroidota bacterium
TTCAACTCCGACTTCACCGGCACGGACTGGTCCCTGTTCTACGGCATCCACGCCGCCACGACACGCACGCAGAAGGATGGATCACCCGAGGGGGGCTGGATTGCGGAGGAGGCCCTGACGGCCGAGGAGGCGCTCCGGGCCTACACCGTCTGGCCCGCACGGGCGGCGCAGCAGGAAGATCGGACCGGCACGATTTCAACGGGAAAATGGGCCGATCTGACCGTCCTGTCCCTCGATCCGCTCAATACGCCGTCGCCGGCACTGCTGCAGGGAAGCGCCCTGATGACCATGGTGGCAGGGGAGATCCGCTGGACAGCGCCGGACTACCAGCCGTAGGCCACCCGGTCGGCTTCGGCAGCGATGTATCCGAAAGAGGCCCACGCGCCTTCCTGCATGAGGCGCTCCATCTGGCTGCGCGCCGTGGCGGAATCCCCCTCTGCGGCATGCCAGGCCGCCACACCGTAGCGGATGGCGTCCCCGGCGGAGCCTTCCCCGATCAGGTCGGCCTCCGTCAGCAGTCCCTTGTAGAACAGGGCGAGCTGGTGGTAGGCATGATTCTCTATGATGTCCATGTCCGCCGTGATCGGCTCCAGAACGGCTGCAGCTTCGGCCTCGTGGCCCATGCGTCGATGGATGGTGTACAGCCAGTGGGTGTTCGAAACCACGTTGTCCGGGGTGTTGCCGGCGGCCAGGCTCTTCTCGTAGGCCGCCAGTGCGGCGGGCATGTCCTGGTTGAGGTAATGCGCCAGCCCCAGATGATAGAAGATGTTGCCGTGCAGCGTGCTGACCGGAATGCCGAGGGCGTTGGGCATGCCGTCGGGTTCGACCTCATTCTCGGTGCCCTCGATCAGTTCGGCAGCCCGCTCGAAGTCGGCAATGGCCGCATCCAGTTGGCGGGTCGTGATGTAACGGTGACCGCGATGCCGGTAGAGCCGCGCGTCGTCGGGCCAGCGGTCGATTCCGCTCGAGTAGATGGCCAGGGCTTCATCGTAGTTGCCCAGATAGGCCGTGAACCGGCCATACCAGATCAGCGCGTCCACATCATCCGGGTTCGCCCGGAAATCCGCTTCCCTGAGTCGGAAACGTTCCATCAGCAGACTGTCGGGCTCGGGCGAGTACAATTCCATTCCATCGAATCCGATGGCGTCCGGTTGGGCGGGCGGCAGGGGCTCGGGGGACTGGCAGGCCGCCAGCAGGAGCAGGAGGGGTAGGAGTCGTTTCATGGTCGGGACCGTTCGAGATAGCGGATTTTGGGGCCGTCGGGCGGTTTCTGGATGGGTGGACCTTCCGCGAAGCCGTTCTTGGTCAGCACGCCCACAGAGGCGTCATTGGTCATGGACGTGATGGCACAGACGCCGGACAGTCCGAGCGCGTCGAAGGCCACTTCCAGCATGGCTCCGGCCGCTTCGGTGGCCAGGCCCTGTCCGTGGAAGGATGCGAGATAGGCGAACCCCAGATCAGGAAGGTCCAGCCAGTCCCGCTGGAGCAGGCCGCAGATACCGATGCGGGTGGAGGAATCGTTCAGTTCAACGGTGTTCATCCCGAAGCCGAATCGGTCGTAGTTGTCCCAACCGGCCGTCTGGATGTAGCCCAGGGCATCCTCGAGGGAGCGGACCTGCTTGTCTCCGATGTTGGCCAGAAAGGTTGGTTCATTGAGCAGCTCCAGGATGAATGCTGCATCCTCGACCGCCATGGGCCGGATCAGCAGTCGCTCCGTTTCTACCGGCAAACCCTTGGGGCCCATAACACTTCCGTATCGAGAGCATTCCGGAACGCCCGCAGCACGGCCACCCCGACCATGAGGTCGAAGCTGACGCACGCCCAGACATACCACTCCGGTGCGTGGCTCCACCAGCCGAAGGGCGCATGCAGGGCCAGATCCCAGAGCGGATGGAGGAGCCAGCCCACGCCCAGCCACCAGGCGTGATGGGTGACGGAGACCAGCACGAAGACCCCGAAGAAGAGGACGCCGGCCGATTCGAGGACAATGGCCGTGTCCGAGGCGTCGGAAAGGAAGGCCATGACCACGTAGATCATGGCCGTCACCACCAGGCCGAGCGTGTAGATTTCCCGTGCGCGTCCGGGTCGGGCGCCTACCCAACGGTTGAACCCGAAGGCAGCAAGCGCGCCGGCCAGCAATCCGATCAAGGCGTTGATTTCCATCAGTATACCCCCAGGTCCTCGGCGTTGACGACGGGTCCGTCGAATTCCGAGCGGACCTCTTCGAGCAGGGTCTCCAGCGAGCTGGACCATTCGAGTTGATGATACAGGACGAGCAGGCCGGGTCGGGCCCGTGAAGCGATGCGCCCCAACTCCTTGGCCGACGTGTGGAACTGCGCGTGGTAATTCTGCCAGAACGGCGTCCGGCGTTCCCAGGCCGAGTCCGAGTAGGCTTCGTGCACCAGGACATCACATCGTTGGCACATCTGCTCGATGATGTCCGATTCGGCGGTATCACCGGAGATCACGATCACGCGGTCGGGAGTGGTGAACCGGTATCCGAACGCGTCCGGCCAGCTGCCGTGGGGGACGTTGAACGCTTCCACCGTGACCAGGGAGTCCTGATACACCACGCCTGCCGTGATGTCGTGGGCCTGGACGCGCCAGCCCGTGTTGTTGGCCGGCTCGAGTCCGTACAGCCGGATCTGGATGTCCCTTTCGTAGGCCTTGAGGAGGTGGTGGGCCATGTCCTGCGTGCCCTCTGGCCCGAAGAGTTGCAGCGGATCGGTCCGTTCCAGAACCCATGGCGTCAGCATCAGGTCGGGCAGTCCGACCGTGTGGTCCGAATGCAGATGCGTCAGGAACGCCTTGCTCAGCCGTGTCATGTGCAGGCCTTCGACGCCATTCTCAAAGGCGGCCTGGGCTCGGCGTACCACACCCGGTCCGGCATCCACAATGTAGGAGGTAGTTCCGACCACCACCGCTACCGAGGGACCGCTGCGGTCTGGCATCGGGTTGGGCGTGCCCGTGCCCAGCATGACGACGTTGGTCTGCTGCGCCGATACGGGCACAGCCAGGAGAAGCAGGAGGGACAGGATCCGGATCATCTTTCGGGTTTTTCCATGCGGACAAAATCGATGGCGGCGCCGTCCGCCATGCGATAATGTAGGGGTTCGACAGGATGGTAGCCCACCCGCTCGTAAAACGGGACGCCGCTCAGGGTGGCCACGAGTTCCATGTCCCGGAAACCAGCGGCCCTTGCCCGGGCTTCGCAGGACTCGATGATCAAGCGGCCCAAGCCCTGCCGCGCCCAGTCCGGATGGACGAACATGGCCCGGATCACGGCAGGGTCCATTCCGGGCTGGCGGTGCAGGGCATCCCGGACCGGGGTGGCCTGATCGCCCCCGAAAGGGGTGCGGCGAAAGCTCCAGCCCCCGGCTCCGATCAGCAGCGCGTCATGCTCAACCACGACGTACGTCCCGTCCTCGATCATGGTCGTGTCGGCCCCGAACACGTACCGCAGCGAGCTTTCGATCTCGGCGGCCGAATACCAGGAGGCTCCCAATCCGCGGATGGAGGCGTCGATGAGGGCTTCGATGGCGGGGATATCATGCAG
>JAQCDI010000280.1 GCA_027620595.1 Bacteroidota bacterium
CAGACTGGTCTCCAACTGCCTCAATTTGTTGATCTCCCGGTCCGTGACGCGTCCCACGGCAAAGCGCGCCAGCAGGAACAAGGTCGAGAAGACACTCAGGATGATGGCGGCAGCCGGGAAGCCGGTCATGTCCAGGCTTTCAAACACGATCGGCATACTGATGATGGTGCCGATGATGGTCTGGATGAAGAAAGGAATGGCCACGACGGGTTCGGACCAGAAAAGCGTCATTTTGGTCTTTCCGTTCGAAACCAGTGCCGTGACCTGTGCTTTTTCGGTTTCCGACTGACTTGTCCATTCAAATACATTGGGTCGCGTGGACACGACGCCGGGGTCCTTGAACGTGCTGCGGATGGCAGAAATCATTTCTTCCCACGTGGCGGCATCAATTTCTCCATCCAGGACGAAATCGTTGGCGTAGCTGACCGGCCCTCCGAAGAAATTGCGCCTTCTTTCGGGCCTGGTCTGCTGCATCTCAGCCGCTGCCCGCAGGATCAGGTCCGGATCGAGGCCGGCTTCCGACCCTACCTGCTGCAATTCTTCGATGGAAAGACCGGCAGCGTTCGGCCCTGACTCACTGAGGGACATTTCGGCGGCCCTTTTCAGGATGGCGCCGATCTCCTTTTCGTTGTAAAGCTTCATGTCGCAGCGGATGGAATGCCTCATTATACGAGGGACACGCCACTTGATTGCGTACGGAGCACAGCGGTTGCAACTTGGTTCGCCCGAATCCGTCTTGTCCATCCGGTTGCCGGATGCGACCCCCTTCGCTGCAGACATCCTTGTTGGCTATCTTGTCGCGACCCGGATCCCTCTCCCCACGTTTGCCCGCTCATCGGATGCCGCAAGGCGAGAAAGACAACCTGCCCTCGCAGTCGAGTGAACAGGACCGACTGCTGGTATCGCGCGCCCTGGAAGGAGACCAGGCGGCGTACCAAGGCCTAATGGAGAAATACCGTGGGGCCCTGACGAGGCATGTCCATCGCATGGTCCGCAAGCAGGGCGAAGTGGAAGACCTGGTCCAGGAGTGCTTCATCAAGGCGTTCTCGGCGCTGCAGTCCTACTCATCCGATTACGCCTTCTCCACGTGGCTCTACAAGATTGCCACGAACCACACGATCGACTATCTGCGCAAGAAGAAGCTGCAGACCATGTCCATCGACAAACCGATCCAGACCAAGGACGGGGAAGTGGAGATGGAGCTGCCGGACACGACGTACCGGCCCGACCGGCACATCGTGGAGGACCAGCGCAAGGCCCTCATCCAGGCGGCCATCGACCATCTGCCCGAGAAGTACCATCGCGTCATCGTGATGCGGCACCAGCAGGAGAAATCCTACGAAGAGATTGCTGCCGAACTGGACCTCCCGCTTGGTACGGTCAAGGCCCACATCTTCCGGGCTCGCTCGCTGCTCTACAAGTTCCTTCGAGACAAGCGCCATTTGATGTAGCGGGGCGCTGTGCGCAGGTTTTCGGGCGAACCGCTATCCGAGCCCCATCATCTTCCTGAGCCGTTCCACACCGAGCTCTTCCATCAGCGCGATGTTGCGCTCCGGAATGCCTTCCACATCTGGATGGGTCTCCACCGCACGCTCAACGTCCTCCTCCCGCAACAGGTGAAGCATCGGATGGGGGGAACGGTTGGTCCAGTTGGAAGCGTCGTCTGCGTCCGTGCCTGCGAACAGGTAATCGGGGTGGAAGCTGGCAATCTGGATCTCGCCTTCCAGGTCTTTCTCGACGAGCAGATCGTCGGCCACGTCCAGGAAATCCAGGTACGTCTCGAAATCGGTGAGGACCGCCGGGTGGATGATCAGCGTCGTTCCGATGTCCGCGTCTGCAGTGATGCGATCCAGTTCGGACTCGAGCACCTCCATGAGCTCGACCGGGGATGCGGCTTCCGTCACACAGAACCGGATGCGATTCCGGACCATTTCCTTGCGTGCGAAGGGGCACAGGTTCAGGCCTATCACGAAGGATTCAACCCATTCCCGGGTGGCTGCAATGATATCGTCTGTTCGCTCGGTCAATTTTGTTGTCGTTCCAGCCATTCGCCCGGTGTCATGGCGATCCGGGGAAAGGTATTTATGAGCTTTTGGTCATACGTCAGCAAAGGGATCCCCTCCTCCATGGCCAGTGCCACGAACTCGCTGTCGTAGGCCGAACATCCTGTCTCAACTGCGATGGTGAGCACGAGGTGATGGTCGCGAATTTCCCGGCTCTGCTTGACGAGCCCCTCGACTTCCAGGACCTTCGAATAGCCTTCTCGAGGAGGCAGCGATCCGTGGCGAATGTATCGGAGAATGGCGTGCCTGACCTCGCTACGCCAAAGCGCTGGGGCCACCCACACCGGCATTCTCGTCAAAACATCGTCAATGTCTGCAGCGTGATCGGACTGCATCACGGCGTTGACGAGAACGGAAGAATCAACGACGATCACGGACTTCCCTGATTATGGCGACGATCTCCTCGGTCGTGGTCTCGAACTGCTGTTGGGCACGAAGTGCTTGAAGCCGTTTGATCTGGGCATCCACATCCCGTTTGCGCTGGACGGACGCTTCCAGCACGTGCAGGATCTCGTTGTTGAGGCTTCGTTTGTTGCGAGACGCTCGGTCTTTCAACGCTTCGTGGACGTCCTCGGGGACGTTCTTGATGGAAAGATTGACAGGCATGACGAAAGCGGATGGTTCCAAAATGGTACCATAATGACTCCGCCTGGTTTCCGGTCACACCATCCGCTTGACCCCCCAGTCTTCCGGACATAACCTGAAAAGACTTGAGCGTCTTGCTATTGCGGCCTGCGAGCGGGAAAATGGGCGACCCCCAGACCCCACTCCTGTGACCAGAACCACCCTCGGCTCATATCGCATCCTCGAAGAACTCGGCCGTGGCGGCATGGGCATCGTGTACCGTGCCGAGGACACGAAACTGGAGCGCACGGTTGCTTTGAAAGTGTTGCCGGCGGCCGCCTTGGCCAGCCAGGAGGATCGGGCGCGCTTCTACCGGGAGGCCAAGGCGGCCGCCGCGCTCAACCACCCGAACATTGCGCAGATCTACCAGATCGACGAAGCGGTGCCCGAGGGTTCGCCCACGGATGACGTCCGCCCTTACATCGCGATGGAGTTCATCGAGGGCGGCACGCTGGAGGACCAGATCAAAGCCGCGCCCCTGAAACTCGATGTGGCCGTTCGCATTGCGACACAGGTGGCCGAAGCCCTCAAGGCCGCGCACGCCAAGCAGATCGTGCACCGTGACATCAAGAGCGCCAACATCATGCTGACCAAGGACGGTCAGGCGAAGGTGCTGGATTTCGGGCTGGCGCAGACGAGTCACTCGACCAAACTGACCCGCATGGGCTCAACGCTCGGCACGGTGGCCTACATGAGCCCCGAGCAGGCGCGCGGTGAAGAAGTAGACGGGCGAACCGATCTCTACAGCCTCGGCACGGTGCTCTACGAGATGATTGCCGGCAAACTGCCCTTCGGCGGCGAGTACGAGCAGGCCGTAGTCTATTCGATATTGAACGCCGACCCCGAACCGCTCACGGCCTTGAGAAC
>JAQCDI010000281.1 GCA_027620595.1 Bacteroidota bacterium
TCGCTCAGCGAGCGCGCGACGTCGGCCTTCCCGACGTGATCCTGGTCTCGGACAGCTTGAGCACCGACCAGCGGGACAGCAACAGCATCCTGGCCGATGCTTTCGAAGCCGTCATCGGCGCCCTGTACCTGGACCAGGGCATGGGCGCAGTCCGCGCCTTCGTCGAACGCACGGTCCTCAGCCACATGGACCTGGATCAGCTGGCGAGGGTCAAGGACAACTTCAAGAGTATGCTCCTCGAATCGGTCCAGGCCGAGACGCGTCAACAACCGGAATACCGGACCATTTCCGAATCGGGGCCCAGTCATGACAAACGCTTCGTCGTGGCCGTGATCATCGGGGGCCGCGAATACGGCCGTGGGGAGGATCGGAGCAAGAAAGGAGCGGAGCAGCTGGCTGCCAGGGAGGCCCTGGAACGCTTCCGAGCCGATCCATCCGAGCCTGCCGATCCGCTGGCGTAGGGCCTCGGTCGCGGTTTCTCCGTGAAGTTGGTGGATTCAACCAATCTTGAATCGGAACGTCTGTAATTTTCCGACTTCCCCGGGTTCTCAAGAACCCGCGCATGCATCCGGCTTTCCGATTCCGGAAGGCTCCACCGCCTGACCTTGACTCCCATGCCCATCCGTCTCGGGTCCACCGACCGCTTTGCTGATCGTCACATCGGCCCCTCTGAAGCCGATATCCGCGCCATGCTCGATGCCATCGGGGTCGACTCCCTCGATGCGCTGATCAAGGAAACCGTGCCTGCCAGCATCCGCATGGATCGGGATCTGGATCTTCCTGAACCCTTGACGGAAACAGCCCTCCTGCGCCGCGCCCGGCAGCTGGCCGACAAGAACAAGGTCTTCCGCAGCTACATCGGTCTGGGATACCACGGCACGCTGACACCGCCGGTCGTGCAGCGGGGCATCCTGGAGAATCCTTCCTGGTACACCCAGTACACCCCCTACCAGGCGGAAATCGCCCAGGGTCGGCTCGAGGCACTGCTCAACTACCAGACCATGGTCATGGACCTGACGGGGATGGAAATTGCCAATGCCTCCCTGCTCGATGAAGGAACGGCAGCCGCTGAGGCCATGATGATGTTCCACCGGCAGAGCAAGCGCAGTGCGCGCAACCGGTTCTTCGTCTCCGAGGCCTGCCATCCACAGACGATCGCCGTGGTCGAAGCCAGGGCCATTCCGCTCGGCATCGAGATCGTCGTGGGCGATCATCGCTCCTTCGAGTTTTCGGACGATATCTTCGGCGCGCTGGTCCAGTATCCCGCTTCGGACGGTGCCATTTTCGACTACACCGCCTTCTGTGAAGCCGCGCATGCCCACGACGCGTTCGTCGTCGTGGCCGCCGATCTGCTCAGCTTGACCCTGCTCACGTCGCCCGGCTCCTTCGGGGCCGACGCCGCCGTGGGTTCCACCCAGCGTTTTGGTGTCCCGCCGGGATTCGGTGGCCCGCACGCCGCATACTTCGGCACGAAAGAGGCTTTCAAACGCCAGGTGCCAGGCCGCATCATCGGCGTCAGTGTCGATGCAGACGGCAATCCGGCTCTGCGCATGGCCCTGCAGACCCGTGAGCAGCACATCCGCCGGGACAAGGCCACATCCAACATCTGCACCGCGCAGGTCCTCCTGGCCGTGATTGCCAGCATGTACGCCGTGTACCATGGCGCAGAGGGACTCAAAGCCATTGCGACGCGCATCCATGACATGACGCGCCTCCTGGCTGCGGCCCTGACGGATGCCGGCCTGAAGCTGCATCATACCGATGTCTTTGACACGATCCGCGCAGGAGGAGTGGAAGCGACAACGATCCGTTCCCGCGCCCTCGAAGCCGGCATCAACCTGCGTTACTTCGAGGACGGCTCGGTCGGCATCACGCTGGACGAAACTGCTACGGCCGCCGATCTGGCTGACCTGCTCGGCGTATTCGGCATCGCTGACAGTCAGGCCAAGGTGGCCGATCTGGCCCAGCGACTGGACACCGGATACCAGGGGGACATGGCCCGCCGCCTGCCCTACCTGACGCACCCCGTGTTCAGCATGCACCGCTCCGAAGCGGCGCTGACGCGCTACATGCACCACCTCTCGACCAAGGACCTCTCGCTGACCACCAGCATGATCGCCCTCGGCTCGTGCACCATGAAGCTCAATGCCGTGGCCGAGCTCATGCCCGTCACGATGCCGGCCTTCAACCAGCTGCATCCGTTTGCCCCGGCCGACCAGGCCGCCGGCTACCATGAGATGATGAACGAGCTGCGTACGTGGCTCAACGAGATCACCGGGTTTGCGGCCACGTCCCTGCAGCCCAACTCGGGCGCTTCGGGCGAATACGCCGGGCTGATGGTGATCCGTGCCTACCACGAGTCCCATGGCGATGGCCACCGCAACGTGTGCCTCATTCCGTCCTCTGCCCACGGTACGAACCCTGCCAGCGCCGTCATGGCCGGTATGGACGTCGTGGTCGTGGCCTGTGACGAGAGCGGCAACATCGACGTGGCAGACCTCAAAGCCAAGGCCGAAGCGGCCGGCAGCAACCTGTCCTCGCTCATGATCACCTATCCCTCGACGCACGGCGTGTTCGAGGAAGGAGTCAAGCAGATCTGCGCCATCGTGCACGAGCACGGCGGACAGGTCTACATGGACGGTGCCAACATGAATGCCCAGGTGGGCCTCTGCCGCCCCGGCGACATCGGCGCTGACGTCTGCCACCTGAACCTGCACAAGACCTTTGCCATCCCGCACGGCGGCGGCGGCCCGGGCGTCGGCCCGATCTGCGTGGCAGCGCACCTGGCCCCGTTCCTGCCGGGCCATCCGCTTGTGGATGCCGGCGGCTCGATCGGACCGGTTTCGGCCGCTCCCTTCGGCAGTGCCTCCATCCTGCTCATCTCCTGGGCCTACATCGCCATGCTCGGCGCCGAAGGACTCAAGAAATCCACGCAGGTGGCCATCCTCAATGCCAACTACATGGCCCACGCCCTGTCCAAGCACTACGATGTGCTTTACAAGGGCTCCAACGGCCGCGTGGCCCACGAATACATCCTGGACCTGCGCACCCTGCGCCAGAACACGGTCCTGACCGAAGTGGACGTGGCCAAGCGACTCATGGACTACGGATTCCACGCGCCCACCATGTCCTGGCCTGTGGTCGGCACGGTCATGGTGGAGCCCACCGAGAGTGAGAACAAGGCCGAGATGGACCGCTTCATCGAAGCCATGACTTCCATCCGCGCCGAGATCCAGGAAGTGGAACTGGGCCTGGTGGATGGCGAGACCAGTGTGCTGGCCAATGCGCCACACACGGCCGCCATGGTGACCTCGGACGAATGGAAACAGGCCTACTCCCGTGAGAAAGCCGCATGGCCCGCTTCGTGGTCGGCATCACACAAGTTCTGGCCCTCCGTTCGCCGCGTGAATGACGCCCAGGGAGATCGTAATCTGGTCTGCTCCTGCCTGCCGCTCGAAGCCTACGCCAGCTGATTACTTCAGCAGCGTGTAGAGCTTCCCCGAAAGAGGATGGCCCACGTGTCCC
>JAQCDI010000282.1 GCA_027620595.1 Bacteroidota bacterium
GGGCCACGACCGGACTGATGCAGTTTCCTCGGCCGGTGATGCCGGGAAAATGTACGCTGACAGCGGGTGTCAGGCAGGCTGGCTGGCCAGATTCTCGAGGCGTTCTGCCAATACGCGCTTCGGCGCCGTACCAATCAGCTGATCGACTACCTGACCGTTCTTGAAGAACAGCAGCGTGGGAATGGAGCGGATGCCGAAGCTCATGGCTGACTGCGGATTGTGGTCCACATCCAGCTTGGCAATCTTGGCTTTGCCCTGGAATTCGACAGCGAGTTCCTCGATGATGGGGGCGATGATCCGGCACGGACCGCACCACACCGCCCAGAAGTCAACCAATACCGGTACGTCCGATTCCAGCACTTCAGCCTGGAAATTGGCGTCGGTGAGGGTCACATACTTTGCGTCCTGTGCCATTTGGATTCCTCTTTGTGAATCGTCGTTGTTGTGATAGGGTCGGGTGCTATCCTTGGGTTGCCCGCTGGAACGGGATGTTACACGACGCTTCGTGCCCCCGGTCCGCCCTTCAGCGGCCATTATTTTGCTTTGGCCATCTTCTTCGGAATGGCCTGTTCATAGATATCCTGAAGCGTGGCTGGAGCGGTGTCCACCAAAACACGCTCACCCAGCCGGACGTAGAATGCGCCACGGGTCACCGTACCCACACGGGTCACGGACACCGGTCCTCCGGCCAGTGCCCGCTCGATGCGGGCTGCCCAGTCCGGCGCCGCCGACAGGATGATGCGGGACTGGGCTTCGCTGTACAGCTTCTCGTCCAACCGGCCGCCATCCTCCGGCAACTGGATGTCGGCTCCGAATCCGTTCGACGCCAGGGACATTTCGGCAAGCGCCACAAGCAATCCTCCGTCAGAGACGTCATGGGCACTGCGGACCCACCCCTTGCGGATGAGGGACAGGCACGCCTCCTGGACCGCCGCTTCCTCATCCAGATCGAAGGCCGGCGCATCCCCTTCGGTACGTCCATGGACGGTGGCCAGGTACTCGGATCCGTCGAGACCGGCGTGTCGGCGTGACGCCGGGTGCAATTCGAGGATCACATCGCCTGCTTCCTTGAATGGGAAGGTCGTAGTCTCCGTCTCCACGTGATCGATCACACCAAGCATTCCGATCGTCGGGGTGGGGAATACCGCACCATCCGGACTTTCATTGTAGAACGACACGTTTCCGCCGGTTACCGGCGTTCCGAGACGACGACAGGCATCGCCCATGCCGCCGACAGCCTCCTTGAAAACCCAGTAGACTTCCGGCTTGTAGGGGTTGCCGAAATTCAGGCAGTTCGTAATGGCCACGGGCTGCCCACCGGCACATACCACGTTGCGGGCGGATTCCGCCACGGCAATCTGACCACCCTTGCGCGGATTCAGGTAGACGTAGCGTCCGTTGCAGTCGGTCTTCACGGCCAAGCCCTTGTCCGTGTCCTTCAGTCGGATCACGGCTGCATCGCTCGGACCGGGGCCCACCACCGTGTTCGTCCGGACCATCGTGTCGTATTGCTCGAACACCCAGCGCTTGGAAGCAATGTTGGGGCAGGCAAGCATGGTTTCGAGCGAACCGGCTACGGAAGCCGGCTGCAGATCCGGAATCTGTGCGACATCGAATGCCGCCGTGCGATCCAGATAGGTCGGGCGGGCTGTTTCGCGCACATACACCGGAGCGCCGCCTCCCAGGGCCAAATGCTCGGCAGGTACATCGGCAACAAGTTCGCCATGCCAGTATACTTTGACGCGGCCATCATCGGTCACCTCACCGATGGGTTCCGCATGCAGGTCCCATTTCTCGAAGATGGCCTCCAGAACGTCCTCTTTCCCCTTTTCGCAGACGATCAGCATGCGCTCCTGACTCTCGGAGAGCATGATCTCGTAGGGCGTCATGCCCTCTTCCCGGGTGGGTACCCTGTCCACATGGATCACCATGCCGGACTCGCCTTTCTCGCTCATCTCGCAGGAAGAGCACGTCAATCCTGCTGCACCCATGTCCTGGATACCCACCACGGCGCCTGAGGCAATCACCTCAAGAGTGGCTTCCAGCAGGAGCTTTTCCGTAAACGGATCGCCCACCTGAACACTGGGGCGTTTGGCTTCGGAGGCTTCAGAGATTTCCTCCGAGGCAAACGTGGCGCCATGGATCCCGTCCCGGCCCGTGGAAGAGCCCACGATGTAGACTGGATTGCCCACACCCTTGGCAATAGCCGATGCAGTGTCTCCCACCCGGACGATACCTACGCTCATGGCGTTGACCAACGGGTTTCCCTCATAGGAGGGATCGAAATACACTTCTCCAGCCACCGTCGGAACGCCAAACGAGTTGCCGTAATTGCCGATTCCGCGAACTACGCCATCGAAGAGGTAGCGCACACGCGGATTTTCGAGCGATCCGAACCTCAACGAGTTCAGCGAAGCAATCGGACGGGCACCCATGGTGAAGATGTCCCGCTGGATGCCGCCGACACCGGTTGCGGCTCCCTGGTAGGGCTCCACGGCCGACGGATGGTTGTGGGATTCGATCTTGAAGGCCACCGCCAGGCCATCCCCGATATCCACCAGTCCGGCATTCTCTTCTCCTGCGCCCACCAACAGGGCTTCCCCATCCCGGGGCAGCTTCTTCAGCTCGACGATCGAATTCTTGTAGGAGCAGTGCTCGCTCCACATCACCGAGTAGATCCCGAGTTCGACAAACGTTGGGACCCGTCCCAATCGTTCGACCACCCAACCATACTCTTCTTGTGTCAGCCCGTGCTCCAGGGCCAGTTCCAGATTCACTTCGGGCTCGTTGAGCAACACGGTAGACATGGTTTCAGCGGGGAATGCGATCCGGGATCGGGAAGAATGGAGACAGGAAAATACATCAGCACCACCGAGAGGACCGCGAAGAATCCGTCTGCATCACACCGGACTTTTCAACATGCCCATCGCCCCCGGCACGTTCATTCAATGTCACCAATATCCGCAAGCCCATAAACGAGGAAAGGCCCGCATCCATACGGATGCGGGCCTTCCTAAAAAGAGACCTTGGCGACGACCTACTCTCCCACCATTGGCAGTACCATCGGCGCTACAGGGCTTAACTTCTCTGTTCGGAATGGGAAGAGGTGGACCCCCTGTGCAAAAATCACCAAGATCAAAATAATGATGTAGTGAGTGTTCCGTAGCGCAGGTGCGTCAAGATCCATTGGGCGTATCGAGCCAGAAGAGAGTCTGGCACGAGGCAAAACATGTACAAAAGCAGAATGTTAAGCCTCACGGGTAATTAGTACGACTCGGCTGAATGTGTCACCACAATTACACCTATCGCCTATCAACGTCCTATTCTAGAACGACCCGTAGGGGAAACCTAGTCTTGCAATGGGCTTCGTGCTTAGATGCTTTCAGCGCTTATCCCTTCCGAACATAGCTACCCTGCGATGCAGCTGGCGCCACAACAGGTACACTAGAGGTTCGTCCCCCTCGGTCCTCTCGTACTAGAGGCAGGTCCTCTCAAATATCTAACGCCCACAACAGATAGAGACC
>JAQCDI010000283.1 GCA_027620595.1 Bacteroidota bacterium
GGGGAGCCGGCATTCGCCGGCTCCCCCTGTCCTTTTTGTGCCGGGAGTACCGCTCAGGCGGCAAATTCAGCGGATGGTTCGGTTGCCGGTTCGCCCGGTTCCAATTCCTGGAACAGCAGCACCTCGCTGGTGAGCCATCCGACAGATACCATGGAACGCACGAAGAGGAGGGCTTGCTGCAGCAGGAAGGCAAGGAAGAGTCCCCCGACGGCCATGTCTGCCCAGAAGGGCAGGATCAGTGCCAGCGAGCCGATGACGAGCCAGGCCATGTACAGGGCCTGCGCGCTGCCGGATTGCCAGAACCAGCCCATCCCGGCATACATGGCGTTCCACACGGTCTGGCCGCGCAACACGAGCTCCAGGCGGGCAAAGTCGTGCATGAGGTCCACGACGGCCACGGCCAGGACAATGAGGATGGGCGCCACCACGAACCGGATCCAGAACTGCCCGACTTCCCCGATCGGGGATGCGCTGAGCAGGGCAATGAGCAGGACGATGCCCAGCACCATGAGCCCGGCCAGTACCAGGAACGGGAGGCCCAGCACGATGGCCTTGCCGGCATACTTGCCCAGCCCCTCCCAGAACGAGCCCGTCCGATCGCCCCGCATGGCGTGCACGATGCCGACCGTCGAACCCACTTTCCACAGGTAGAGGACGGGTAGCACCCACAGAAGCTGGGAGAGCATGGTGGACACCAGGGGGCCGGACTCCCGCAGGAGGTCGGCCCACAGCGCTGCGTCGAATTCCGAAGCCAGGTCGGGGCTCCAGCCCGTCTCCGAGGCTGCGTTGGAGAACGCCACCAGGATGGGAATGGACAGGATGATTCCCAGGATCAGGTTGCCGGCGTAGAGCAGTCCGGCCAGCCCGGGACGCTTGACGGCGGCGCCCCATCCATCGGTCAGGATTCGAACGATCATGGTTCGGGGTATTTGTGGGGTCAGAAAAGACCGCCGATGAGGATAAGGAGTTTCTGGAAGAATGCCGCCGAGCGCAGCTGGGCGCGTCGTGCAAAGGTGTTGTCTGCCCACGCCGGAATGACGCGGCGGTTGTTGAGGCGATCCACATCCAGGAGAACCTTGTTCTCAGGGTCGATCCAGGCTTCAACGACCTGGTCCCCGGCTTCGAAGGTGAAGTCCTTCCAGCGCTCGGCGCCATCCCAGGTCACCGTCCGGGTGGAATCGTTGGCAAAGCGGATCCGGAGCTCAGTGGGGAAAATGCCGTCCTGCTTGCGGTGAATCCGGACACGGGAGCGATAGGTGCCATCCTCGCGTCGGGTGTTGGCAATGCTGCTCAGTTCGTAATCCACAACGGCGGTTCCATAGACGAACTGATCGAAGAACCAGTCCAGGTCATGTCCGGATACGGATTCCGCCGTCTCCTGCAGATCCCGGGTCGTAGGATGCCGGAATCGCCAGGTGTTGTAGTAGGCCTTCAGGAATTGCTGTTGCAGGTCCCAGCCCCAGAAGCGCTCCAGGGTGTTCATCACCGTGGCAGGTTTGGCATAGGACGCCTTGCCGTAGTCGCCCATGGTGTATTCCCACGACCGGGTGTAGAGCGCCCCGCGAGAGGGGGCCTGGGTCACATAGCCCAGCCGTTGGAAATCGACGTCCCCGATGCGCAACGGGCCCATGTCGATTACGCCACCCGGGCCGTAGGCGTCATCCATGATGCGGGACTCGATATAGGAGTTCATCCCCTCGTCGAGCCATGCTTCCTCGAATTCGTTGCTGGCCAGGAGCCCGTAGAAATACTGATGGCCGAACTCGTGGATGGTCACCACCTCCAGGAAGCGGGCGCCTTCAGGAAGGCCGTAGGTCGTACCTGCCGTGATGAGCGTGGGATACTCCATGCCGTTGGCGCCGCCTATGGCGTCGACAATGGTAAGGGTGGTGTAGGGGTATTCCCCGACCCATGCATCATAGCGATCAAGGGCCACGATGGCCGCATCGATGTGTCGCTGCGCTTGTCCTTTGTGGGCGGGCCGGATGAGCGCACGTATGGCCACGTGGCGCCACTGCTGCGTGTACTCGAGATAATCCGCGCTGGCCGTCCAGGCAAAATCGTGTACATCGTCGGCCTGGTAGCGGAGGGTGGTCAGGCTGTCGGCGGTGGACTCGGCCACGCGCAGTCCGGAAGCCCCCACGACCATGTCCGAGGGCACGGTTATCGCGACGTCGTAAGTGCCGAAGTCGGCATAGAACTCACTGTTCTCGTGGAACTGGTGGGCATTCCATTGTCCTCTCGGGGCATCCACAGGCACATAGCGCTGCCCGGGCACCTCGTAGACGGCAATCTTCGGAAACCATTGCGCCACAAAGAACAGTGGGTTGCCGGTATCGGCCATCCTCCACCCCGTCCGGGCCACGATTTCCGGCAAGCGGCTCTCGAATTCAATGTCCAGGACAATCGTTTCTCCGGGTCCGACGGCTTCGGGCAGGGAGATGGCCATGACCGTGCGATCCTCGGGATTGCCGTCATCGGGCTGGATGAAGCGCATACGGGCGGTCAGGTCACGATCCCGCGCGGGAAGGTCCGGCATCAGGTCGGCCCGATCGTCAGCGATGCGCATGGAGCGCACCTCGATACCGCCCCAGGGATTGTCGTTCCGCGCTGTATTTCCCCGATGGACGCCTCCACTCTCCCGCATGAACGTGGATTCGTTGTTGCGGAAGGCGTTCAGATAGAGGTGGAACTGCAGTTCGTCCACGGGGACCTGGTCGGGATTGCGCCAGGTCAGACGCTGCGTTCCACTCACCGTGCGGGTATCCGGGTCGAGACGGACATCCATCGTGTAGGACACACGGCGCTCGCTGAGCGGACCGTCGTGGATGGTGGTTTGCGCGGAAGCAGGAGGCGAAGACAGCAGCAGGACGAGCAGGGCCAGGGCCCCAGCGAGACGATGCATGATCCTTTCCTTTGGTGATGGCGTATCACGATACGATCTTGATTCGCTTCAGGTTGTGGGGGTTTCCCCAATCTCTTTTTTTCGCCATTCCTGCCCATGAGCACCCCTTTTGCTGCGCTTTGCGAGATCGGCCCCCGGGACGGCTTCCAGTTCGAGCAGACCCACATCCCCACCGCGCTCAAGGTGGAAGCCGTATCAGCCTTGGTCGAAGCGGGGCTGTCCCGCATCCAGTTGACCTCGTTCGTCCATCCGGTGCGCGTTCCACAGATGGCCGATGCGGAAGATCTGGTGGCGGCGTTCCGGGACACGGACGGCGTGGTCATGTCCGGGCTGGCCCTGAACGAACGGGGGGTGACTCGTGCCGCGGCCGCCGGCCTCACCCACGTGGATCTGTCCATTGCCACGAACGAACAGCACGGGAAGGACAACGCCAACATGACCGTTGAGGAAGGCGTTGCCAACGCCTCGACCATGATCCGCATGGCAAGGGAGGCCGGCATGCAGACCCAGCTCGGGCTGCAGACGGTCTGGGGGTATCGGGCCCCCGGTGACACCGATCCGGATGCCATCCGGCGGTTGGCTGCACGGTTCGCCCGTGAAGAACTGGAATCCTTCTCC
>JAQCDI010000284.1 GCA_027620595.1 Bacteroidota bacterium
AACGAGATCGGCGTGTTGGATCCACGGGGTGAGACGCGGACGTATCCCTGCATCTCCTGGTGCAGGGCCGAGCAGAAGTCCGTGCAGTAGAATGGATAGACGCCTTCGGCCTGCGGTGTCCAGACCAGCGTGCGTGTGTCGCCCGGCATGATGAGGAGTTTGGACGTGTTGGCGCCCAGGACACCGAGTCCGTGCGGCACATCCCAATCCTGTTCGAGGTTGGTCACGTGGAAGTAGACCGTATCCCCGACGCGGATGCCTTCGATGTTGTCCGGTGCGAAGTGGCTGCGGATGCTCGTCATGTAGACGTGTACATCGTTGCCGCTGCGCTCGACGCGGGCGTCGGCTTCAGAGAGCGTGGCGTACGGATGCTTGTTGTCTTCCAGGCGATAGATCTGCACCTGATTCTTCGTGACCAGGTCGGCCGCGATGCCCTGGGCATAGTGCGGTTCGCCCATGGTCGGGAAGTCCAGGAGCATGCGCATCTTGTCTCCGGAAATGTCGATGAGCTGGGCCGAGTGGGCCAGTTCCGGTCCGGTGGGGAGATAGCGGTCCTTGGTCATCTTGTTCATGGCCACGAGGTACTGACCCCAGGGCTGACGGCTGTCGCCACCCGGAATCATGAGGTGACCGACCGAATAGTAGACCGGGATGCGGTCCACGACCTGCCAGGTACCGATCTCCCATTTCACGACTTCAGAGGAGAGGAAGGCCGTGGTGTAGGCAAAGCCATTGCCATCGAACTCGGTGTGGAGCGGGCCGAGGCCGGCGTTTTCCACTTCACCTGCCATGACGGCTTCGTACTGCAGCACCGGAATACCATCCACTTCGCCTTCAAATGAGCCGTTCTCGATGGCGGCCAGCATTTTGGTGAAGGAGTGCACCGGAATGACCGTGGCCAGCTTGCCACCGCCCACGATGTATTCCCCGGTCGGGTCCACATCCACGCCGTGCGGCGATTTTGGGGTGGGCAGGAAGTAGACGAGGCCTTCGCAGTCGGTCGGGAAGAGCATGTTCGAGCCGCTCAGCGTGGTTGTCGTGGCAGGGGCGCCGTGCGGTTTGAAGTTGCGCAGGTAGGAGGCGTCCCATTTCTGGGCCTTGCCCTGGGCCACGCATTCTTCAGCGCGCTTCCAGTTGACAGCTGCGATGAAGTCCTTGTCGCGCTGCGAAGCGTAGACTTCCTTCAGCGTATTGGCCTGCTCGACGTTGTAGGTCGAGAAAAAGGCCCAGCCGTGCGAGGGGCCTTTGCCGGCGTGACTGACATCGTAATCATAGCCGGGCAGCATGATCTGGAAGGCCACCTCCATGTTGCCCGGGTTGTCGGCGCGCACGAAGGAAATCGTTCCCTTGAACTCTTCCTTGTACTGGTTGATGGAAATGTCGCGCTGCGGAATCGGTACCGAGAATCGCGTGGCAGCCACAACGTACTCGGAGTTCTGCGTGATGAACGGGGAGGCGTGGTTGCCGGCCGAAAGCGGGATCTCCACAATTTCCTGCGTCTCGAATGTACTCAGGTCGATGCGGGCAATGCGCGGCGTGTTGTTGCCGTTGATGAACACCCATCGCCCGTCAGGAACGCCGTCTGTCTGCGAGAGCTGCGGATGGTGGGCATCGTCCCACGGCACAAAGCCGTAGGAAGTGTTCAGCATCGGCTTGGTCTCCTCGTCGTAGCCCCAACCGTTTTCTGCGTGCTGCGAGAAGACAGGGATGGTCTTGAGGAGGCGACCCGAGGGAAGGCCCGAGACGGTGACCTGGCCGGAAAATCCGCCCGAGAAGAAGGTGTAGTAGGTGTCATAGCTGCCCGGCGGGACATAGACGGCCTGGGCGGCATCGGTCGAACCGGCCTGCTCGGCCGTCTGACACGATGTGGCAATCATGCCGATCAGCAGGAGGCCTGCTGCCAGCGTGATCCAGCGGGGTTGGAGGATGCGTTTCATGGGGATTGGTGGTTGATGAGCACTCAGGGTGGAAGGAGGACAGGCCTCAAGGGGCCTGCTCTCGGAGGTATTCGAGGATGGCGCGGGCTTCGTCCTGCGTCAGGTTCTGGTTGGGCATGAGGGACATGAATTCAGCCAGCTTGGCCTTGGCCTCTGGATGCTTTTCCAGCATCTCGGCGGGATTGAGCATCATGTTCATGATGTAGGCGGGAGAGCGGGTCTGGGTAATCGTAGCCAGGGGTGGGCCCACGTAGCGGGTGTCCATCTTGTGGCACGCCGAGCATTTCAGCTTGAAGTACTCGGCGCCCCGTTCGGCCAGCGCTGCGTCCAGGGGGCCCGGCTCAAAGGCCTCGATGGGGCCGATTCCGTGTTCGAGCTGGGCTGCGCTCAGGCCTGATGGATTGGCGACAGCCACGGCTTCGGCAGCGGGAGCATCGGAGCCGGAGCCACACGCCGCGAGCAGCAGGCAGGCCAGAAGGGTGTAGAGCGTCGTTGTCATGGGTTCAAAGGTGTATGGACAAAAGAGTATTTAGTCTTGAATAGGATCAAAAAAAGGGTCATCCCGTCGGAGTGAGCCGGAAACCATTGGTGTTGGTGTCCGTGGCCAGGTCCGCCAGCGTCGTCTCTTCCAGCATGCGGCAGAACCCGTTGCGTACGCGGGCCCAGGATTCGTGCATCGGGCAGGGTGCCTGATGACCACAGCCGGGCAGTCCGAGGACGCACCCTTCCAGGATCTTGCGGCCATCAATGGCCAACACGAGGTCATTCAGCCGGATCTTGTCGGAGGACCGCGCCAGCCGGACGCCGCCCGTTGGTCCACGCAGGGAGTCGATCAGCTCTGCGCTGACCAGTTGCTGCATGATCTTGGACAGGAATGGCGACGACACCTCCAGACTCTTGGCAATCTGTCGGACGGGCACGAAACCGGTTTCCCCTTCGCGGGCAAGGTGGATCGAGGCAAGTATTCCGTATCGGCAGGCGCTGGAAAGCACGCGGATGTCCTATTCAGGATAAAAGGAGTAACAATTCCTAAATTACGAAAGGCCGGCAGGGATGCAACCACTTTATCATCACTTCACACTGGTTGCAGGAAACCCCTACAAGGAGCGTGGACGTTGTGGACCTGGTGCGATACCGGACATCGTTTGCCATTGCGCCATCATCGTTGTACGCTGTCAACCCCGGGATATCCCTGACATCTTCAACCGTGTTCACACCACGTAACAATGAAACAGGCCAGGAAACCGATCCTTGTATGCGTCCTGTGTCTGGGCATCGTCACGCTGGCCGTTCTGGCCTTCGAGGCGATTTTCAGTTGATCGGCGCCGCTCCATTCCTCCCTTTCCACACACCTCCATGAAGATCCACAAGAACATGGGCCGCGCGGACCGCACGATCCGCTTCATCGTCGGCGTCATCCTTTTGGCCCTCTACTTTACCGACGTGATTGCCGGCACCATCGGCACGATCGGTCTCGTTTTCGCCATCGTCCTGCTCGGTACGAGCTTTGTTGGCGTCTGCGGCCTCTACCTGCCCTTCCAGTACCGGACCTGCGAACCGGACTGAAACAGACG
>JAQCDI010000285.1 GCA_027620595.1 Bacteroidota bacterium
GCACGGTCGATCCGGAAGGATGCTCGCACGTCGTGGATATTGATACTGCCTCCGTCCGTGTCGAGGGCAACGCGTGTATCCCTGGGAATCTGGATCAGATATCGGGCGCCCATTGGCGCGCCTCTGCCCTCCACGTGGACCCCATCGGGACCGGGCTTCAGGAGGGGTGCGAACTCCCGACCATAGGCCAAGGCCTCGGGCCTCGAACGCCCTCCGACGGGCACCCGGAGCTCGAGACGGAGCTGCCCATCGTTGCTGGGTCCGATGTCGATCCCTCCACCGATGTCCTCCAGCTGAATCAGGTTGCCGGCGGAGGTCGACGCCTTCCACTCCTGGACGAAGTATTGGACGCCATCCACAGTGCGGATATCCTGGCCGAGTGCAGGACCCGCCAACAGGATGCATCCTGCAAGAAAAAGGGACCATGGCTTCATTTCACTGTACCTGCTCAAGCGGCTGGGTCGACTCCATGCCGGCCAGGGCCGATTCGGCCTGCCGACGGATCAACGGGTTCGCATCGGAACGGGCCGCCTGCAGGGCTTCCCACCACTGCATCGAGGCCTGTTCGCTACTGACGAGCAACTGCAGCACTTCCAAACGGATCGCCGGACTGCGTTCTTCGCTCAGCATAACGATCAGGAGCTGCTTCAGGGGTTCTGGCAGGGGTGCCCGGCCATTGATGATGTGCAGCGCCTTCACGGTCTGCAAGCGGATGCCTTCGTTTCCTTCCGTCCGGAGGACCGATTCCAGGGCGTCCACCAGGACCGGGTCAGGTGCTGTCTGCGGCAGTGTCGCCTGAGACATGGCCCGAAGGGCACGCAGCCGTGAACCCGGGTTGTCCTGATCTTCCAGGGCCTGTGAGAGCAGGGACTGGACCCGGGCATCCTCCAGGTCGGCCCGCAACGTAACCGGGCGGGATTCTTCCCAAGAGATCTGCACCATGCCGCTTTCCGTGTCGAACTCGATGTCGGAAATGCGGGCTCCGAGAACCGGAATGTCGGGCGAATCGAACGCAGCGACCCCATCTCCAACCGAGTAGCGTCCGGCAACGAAGGTGGCAATGGCTATGCAGGCGGCCACAGCCCACTTCAGCCGGACCAACCGCAACCCGGGTCGGGCCGGGGTGCTGGGGAAACCCTCGTCCAGCAATCGCAGGGTGGCCGCGTCCCGAATGGATTCGAGGGCCGATTCGTCCAGCGACACCGAGGGCAAACGGGGAATCCGGGCTTCCAACTGACGAAGATCTTCCAGATGCGCACGACAGGCCCCACAGGAAGCCATGTGCGCTTCCAGGTCGGCCCGGGCGGCTTGTCCCAGTTCGTCGTAGTGATAGAGGACCAGGTCCTCACGGTGCTGTTGGCAGGTTGCAGACATGTGATTCATGTCGATGGGGTCTTCACGATGATGAGGTGGTCCGCTCTCCGGAGGCGGACGCATGATGTCCCAGGGCATCCCGCAGCTTCTGCGTGGCCCGGAACAGGTAATTCTTGACCGTTCCTTCGGCGCATTCGATCATGACGGCTATCTCCCGGAGCCGGTATCCGTGCATGTGCTTGAGCACGAACACGGTCCGTTCCCGATCCGACAGCAGATCCAGCCCGGCGCGGATCTCAGCCGAGAGTTCGCTTGATACCAGGATTTCCTCCGGACCAGATGCCGGATCCAGTACCTGAAGGGACGCCTCCTGACCCGTGTCGTCGAGTGGGAAGCGCTGCTTCCAGCGACGCTTCTTCTTCAAGTTCAGGGCTTGGTTGATCACGATCCGGGTAAGCCAGGTACCGAAGGCAGCGTCCCTGCGGAACGTGTGCAGGTTGCGATAGGCACGAATCAGGCCTTCCTGATAGGCATCGCTCGCGTCCTGCATGTTTCCCAGTATGCCATGCGCCACCTGCAGGATACGCCTGTCATTCAGGCGCACCAGCTCGTTGAAGGCGCGGGAATCTCCCCCCTGCGCCGCCTGTATGAGTTCGTTTTCGCGGTGATTCATGGCCGACCGGTTCCTCCCTTGGACAACATGAAATCACCCAGGGTTTGCACGATGATAATGATTCCCGGATCTGTAAAAGCCGTATGTTCCGGATCCCGAAATTCCCCTCCCCCCGATGCGCCTCTTCCGATTGTTCGCTCCGGTATGTCTGTGCCTGCTGTTGTTGGCGGGCTGTGGACGCAGGACCAAGGGTGAAGGCCCGCTGCGGGTTTCCTGGACCGATATCTCGGCCGAGCACCACATGCCGCCAGGAATCGAGCTTTTTTCGGGCGAGGATGAGCAGGCACCGCTTCGCGTGTGGCTGGCCCGGGTGGATGCCTCCCTGCCGGGCATCGATGTGGAGGTCATTTCCTCAACCGACACCGATGGCAGGGAATCCGTGAGCGACATGGTGGCCTCCAACGGAGCCTGTCTCGGAATCAACGGTGGCTACTTCCTGCAGACCGACGACTCTTTCCAGCATATCGGCCTCCTGATTGCGGATGGACGTTTCATCCATGGCGCCACTCCCGGCATCTTTGCCGATGAATTGCGTTACGATATCCGCCGGTCCGCCATCGGTTTCGACCGCGACAACAGGATCACCCTGGGGTGGGTATCGAGTCGCTCCGATTCCTCGTTCTGGCATGACCAACCTCTGGCCAACGCCGAGGGAACGCCTGCCGTCCTTCCGGACTCGGCCTCCGGCCGTTACATCGACATGCAGGATGCCATTGCCGCAGGGCCTGCGTTGCTCAAGGATGGCCAGGTGGACATTCCCGTGGCAGAAGAGGTGTTCTTCCACACCACGATCCCTGATATACACCCGCGTACGGCAGCCGGACGCGACGCCGAAGGCCGTCTGCTGTTGATGGTCGTGGACGGCCGTCAGGGCGACAGCCGGGGCGCCTCGCTGGAGGAACTGGCGGCCCTCCTCCAGGAGTTCGACGCCGTCGAGGCCCTGAACCTCGATGGTGGTGGGTCCTCAACCTTCGTGGTCCGCGATGCCCTGCTCAACATGCCGGCCGGTGGTACTTATCAGCGCGAAGTGGTCTCAGGCATCGTGGTGCATTGCTCCGCGCCCTGAGGCAGGCGGACGGCGTCCGTTCCCGGGACGCAGACATAATCTTGGGCGAACCGCGCTGACGGACGGATGAGCGGCCAGATGGTCAGGCTGCGCTGCGCCGGGATTCGATGGCGGGCGAACCGGACGCACGGGCTTTGAATGCCCGCATCGTGCGGGAAATGGCCCTCCGATCCTGCCGAATGAACCACGCAGTGACAAGGATACCGAGAGGCGGCAGGAGAGATGTGGACACAACAATGGCGATCCGTCCTGCCAACGGAAGCGATGAACGCGTCACCGCCTCGGTCACGGCCATCATCCAGCCTATGAAGGCAAGGAACATGAGCAGGGCGATGAAGAAGGTGCCCACTCCGCCGAATGTCAGATAGATGTCTCTCAGCATGGAATCGTGCCGACCCGGCCAGGGGTATCGGCTATTTGGAAGTCGGATTTCCTACGGACGGTCCGTTGAG
>JAQCDI010000286.1 GCA_027620595.1 Bacteroidota bacterium
CCTTTTCGTAACTGAAGGTCAACCGGTCCGTCCAACCTGCCATGTTTTCCAGACGTCACTTCCTCCAACTCTCCCTCGGCGGCATTGGCCTGAGCCTGGTGCCCGCCCGTGCCTGGGCCCGATTCGAACATCCGGAGCCCCGCAAGGGCATTGATGCCTCGTTGGTCATTTCGGACGAGCAGGCAGCCAAGTTCGGCGAGGAAGTCCGCGAGATCGTCAACATGATCCGCGAGATTCCGCACGTGGCCGATGGCATCGGATGTTACTGCGGTTGTTCGACACGTCCCGGATACCGTTCGCTGCTGACCTGTTTCTATGAGGACGGTCGAGGCATTGGCTGTCCTATTTGCCAGGGTGAGGCCAAACTGGTCTACCGTCGGCACAAGGAAGGGCAGGACTTGGATCGTATCCGGCGCGCTGTCGACGCGCGTTTTGGTTGATTACGCTACTGGCTTACTCCCGCCCATGAACCGATTCTTTCCGGTGCTTGCCGCCGCAGCGTTACTGTTTGTCCTTTTCCTCGTGGTGCCACAGACAGCCGTGGCCCAGATTGCCCTGAGTCCGCGTGGATCCGTCTCGCAGACCATCGATGGTACCACTATCAACATCGATTATGCCCGTCCCGCCCTGCGGGGTCGCACGCAGATGTTCGGCGGACCGATCTGGTGGGGCCACATCTGGACGCCGGGCGCCGACTGGGCCACCACCATAGAGGTGAACAAGGACATCACGCTCGATGGCACGCCCGTGCCTGCAGGAAAATATTCCATATGGATGGTCAATCAGCCGGGAGACTGGGAAGTGATCCTGGATCCGGAGTGGAAGCAGTTCCACCTGCCCGAGCCGAAGAAGAATGGGGATGAAATCACGTTCTGGGTTACCCCGGACACCACGGCGGCCCTGACCGAGACGCTGACCTTCGATTTCCCGACGCACAGCAATTCGGGAACGACATTGCGCCTGCGGTTCGACACACGGGAAGTGACCATGGATATCGGAGTGCAGTCCCGGTTGCCCCTTGAGGTAACGGAAGGGGATGTGGCCCGGTATGTCGGTACGTACCGGACCGAGGTTTTCAGCTATGCCTGGACGCCTAAACCGTTTTCCTACGACCTGCGCATGTACTACGAGAACCACCAGCTCGTGCTCGACATGAAGTTGAACGAAAACGGTGGCGGCCTGCCCTTCGGCGCGGGCCTGCTACCCCTGCCGCAGGCCGACGGCATTTTCTACCTGAGCTTCCTCGAGGACGGCAAGGTGTTCCAGACGCTGGAACACATGTTCGAGTTCACGTTCGACGAGGACGGGCAGGTGACGGGCTTTGAAGCCCGGACCCAGGAAGACGAACGCTGGATGCGCGGGACCAAGCTGTAATCCGGCTAGATGGCTTTTCAGTGTCTTGATGGCCCTTTTTGCAGGGCATGCAGTTGTGCACTTGTCTTATATGTGACCGAAAAGTAACATAATATCGGATCGGACCATACCGGTCGTCGCTCACAGCCCACAATCCAAATCATGTCCGCCAGAAAATGGGAAGCCGAAGTGGCCGGCGTGATCGGGTACATGGCACACATTTCCATACCCGAGGCCATGACGCCCAGGGCGATGGCTTCGTTGCCGTTCATCACCACACGGTCTGAATCCAACGCGCGTGCCGGAACCTCGAAACGGAAGTCCAGATGGCTTGCGGCCCACTCGTATCCGGCCTCCAGAAGGATGACGTTGTTGTCGACAACCTTCTGCGACTTGTGACGGAAGATGTGGGCAATCTGCGCACGGGCCAGATCCAGGTCCCGGGAGTAGATCCAGCACAGCATGCCAAGCACATACATGTTCTTGCCCAGCTGCGGGTTGCTCACGTGCTGACCACACAGTTCCTCGAGGGGCACCTCGTAGATATGGTACCCATCGCCCTTGAGCTGGTCCACGATCCGGATGTAGCTGGTCCGGATGCTCTCGTCCGGATGCTCACGCCACTTGTTCTCCAGGATGATCCGGGCATCGGGATCGAAATGGGCGTAGCGGATGCGTCCCAGCAAGGACTGCTCATTGAAGGCCACGATCAGGTCGACCTTGTCTCCCATGTTCGTGATTTCCTGGGATCCCAGACGGATCCGGATGCCGGAAGCGCCGGCAGGGTCTCGAGAGGGGGGCTGGATGTCGGCGGGAATGATCTCGACGGTCCAGATGCCGTTGCCCATCTTGGCCGATACGGTGGCGAAGGATTGCCCGGCTTTCTGGGCGCCTTCTCCGGCGTCCGAAACGATTTCCACGACCGTGTCGGTCAGCGTGGTGACGGGGATTTCGGGGGAGTGGGTTCCGGCTCCGTTCGAAGCCAGAACCGCATCAGATGTAGGAGTCATGACCGGTGGTGATGATTCACCGGACAATACCCTACCCCGTCGCTTCCTACTGTGCGGTTGCACCCCTCGGCCCTGTAGTTGATGGGAAGGGCCGATTGTGGGGCGATCCCTTACGATCAGATTCGAGGCGTTAGGGGGCCGATCCGGGTCGCCCCGATGGACTGAAGGGGAAGGCCCCTCATGCACCCGGCCAGGTGTCTCCCACGCGATAACCGAAAGGCCACGGGTCGTCCGGATCCAGCATGTGCTGGTGGGTGCCTGTGATCCAAGCCCGTCCCGATACGGCGGGGATCACGGCGGGGACGTCCCCTACAGTCGTAGTCCCGAGGATGCGCCCTGTGAATTCCGATCCGATGATGGAACGGGCTCTATACGTCATCCCGGTCTCCATGAGACCCCGGGCATGGAGTACAGCCAGTCGGGCCGAGACACCCGTGCCGGTGGGGGATCGGTCCAGTTTGCCGGGTCGGATGGCCACGGTGTTGGTTCCGGTCCATCCCTCCTCTGTCCGTTGGAGAGGGGTGGTGAACTGGCAGAAGGAAATGTGATCCCAGGCCCGGTCCCCGGGATGGGAAAACCCGAGCTGCTCGTTGGCAGCAGCTACGATCCGGACACCCAGTTCGGCCAGCTCCCGGGCCCGTTGCGGTTGCAGGTCCACCCCGACATCGGCTGCATCCACGAGGACAAAACTGTCGCCTCCGTACGCCGTGTCCACGCGGATCGCCCCCAACCCCGGCACTTCGATGGACGCATCCAATCGATGTACAAACGAAGGTACGTTGGTTATCTCCACCCGCTCGGCCTTACCGTTCCGGCACCAGGCGCGCACCTTGACCAGGCCTCCGGGTGCTTCGAGGATCAGGTCCGTGACGGGTTCCTGCATGGGCACGATGCCCGTGTCGAGCAGCACGGTGGCCACGCACATGGAATTGGATCCCGACATGGGCGGCGTGTCTGCCGGTTCCATGATGATGAAGCCCATGGCGGCATCAGGATGCCGGGCCGGGACCAGGAAGTTCACGTGCCGGAAAACCCCACCGCGTGGTTCGTTGAGTACGAACCGCCGCAGCGAATCGTCCTGTGCGATGAAATCCCGCTGTTCCCAGAGGGTGTCGCCGGGGGGGGGCGGGACCCCGCCC
>JAQCDI010000287.1 GCA_027620595.1 Bacteroidota bacterium
GGCGAAGCGATTCGGTGCTGGGTCTGTATGCCACCCTTTACCTGGCGGAAGCGGCAGCCGGACAGGGAGATGAGCCGGCGCGCGCGCTGCTGGATCGGTTCGGAATTGAACGCCGATCTCCCTAGTTTCCCGGCCCCAACCCCGAGTGCCATGTCTACTGGAATCGTCCGTCTCAACAACGCTGTTTTCTATGCCCATCACGGCGTAATGCAGGAAGAGCACCGCATCGGCGGACGCTATGAAGTGGATATCGAGATGGAAGTGGATTTCGAGAAGGCCGCGCAGGAGGATGAACTCTCCTGCACCGTGGACTACGAGCGCGTGTACAGCGACGTCCGGGACATCATCACCGGCAACAAGTTCTTCCTTATCGAGCGCCTGGCGTATCTGATTGCGCATCGGATCCTGGAGCGGGAAGTAATGGCCCGCACCGTGGAGGTCACGGTCCGGAAGGCCAATCCGCCGGTGGGGGGTCCCTGTGATTGTGCAGAAGCTGTATACGAAGCATGCCGAACGTGAAAAACCTTTACCTCATCCGTCACGGAAAATCAGACTGGGACGTCGACTACGGCTCCGACCACGATCGACCGTTGGCCGACAGGGGGGAGCGCGATGCGGACAAAGTGGGTGCCTACCTGAAGCGCACCTCCGTGCAGCCGGATCTTGTCCTCTGTTCCTCGGCGCTCCGGACACGCCAGACGCTCGATCGGCTGGTGGAAGCCGCGGGTTGGAGAACCCGCATCGAGGTTGTGGAAGGATTGTACCTGGCAGCCCCCGAGACCGTGATAGACCTCCTTTCCGGCCAGCCCGATGATGTGGGTACGTTGGCCATTATCGGTCACCAGCCTTTCACGGGCGAGGTAGCGGCCCGATTCCTGGGCAGCAGGCACCTTGAGGTGCCTACGGCGTGTGTCATCGGAATGGAATTCGAAACCGGATCGTGGTCAGGAGTCCGTCGCGAACGGGCCCGACTCCTCATGCACCTGCTTCCCAGAAGGCTCGACTGACATGATGGTTTCGAAACCCGACACTGACCAGGAACGCCCTGATCGGCTCCGACTGCTGTTGATCGGAGACAAACCGACCATTGTCGAACTGGTCGAGGCGGTGGGTTGGCGCGGAGACTGGGATTTCCGCTACGAAATAACGGAAGGCACCACATTCGACGTTCTGCTGTTGTGCGGGTACGGGAATGTCTAGGTGGATCCGGCCTGGTTGTCCCAATTCATTGAGGATCATCCGGAATGCCTGTGTATCGCGTCCCGGTCCATGACGGAGCAAGTGGAACGATGGGCTCGGATCGAATCGCATGTCGATGATCTGTTCCTCTCGTCCGCAGAACTGGCCGAGCGCCTGGCCTTCATTGCCAAGCGCCTGCGCGTCCGGGATGCCAGTCGGCGCCAGTTCACGGCCATCTTCGAGAATGCCGTCGATTCCATCATCATCATCAACCGGGAAGGGATCATCCGACAGGTGAACCGCGCTACCGTGCGCGTCTTCGGATACTCCCCGGAAGAGATGACGGGGCAGAACGTGTCCATGCTCATGCCGCGCTCCTATGCCCGCAATCATGACCGCTACATCTCCAACTACCTGCGCACCGGGAAGCGGAAAGTGATGGGGATCGGCAGGGAGGTCGAGGGGCGTCGCAAGAACGGAGACGTCTTTCCCATGGAATTGGCCCTGAGTGAGTTCCGGTCGCAGGGAGCCCTCTACTTTGCGGGCATCGTGCGGGACATCAGCGAACGACGGAAGCTGGAGCATGAGATCCTTCGAACGTCCGAACATGAGCGGCGCCGGGTGGGGCAGGATCTGCACGACGGACTCGGTCAGATGCTTACCGGCATCAGCCTCATCGCTGGCAACCTGACCAAACGCCTTGCCAAGGAAGGACATGAAATGACCGAGGACCTGTCCGAAGTGACCGAATTGGTCCGGGAAGCGGACCGTATGAGCCGCAACATTGCCCGAGGGCTCGTGCCGGTGGAGCTGGATGGAGAAGGGCTTTCTGCCGCCATTGAGGGGTTGTGCAGCAATGCCCTAAAGTTCTTTTCTGTCAGTTGCACGTTTGCCGAGGAAGGGCATCCCCAGGTCCGGGACGGCAGCGCAGCCTCGAATCTCTATCGTATTGCGCAGGAATGCATCTCCAATGCCGTCAAGCACGGACGCGCCACACGGATCGATGTTTGCCTTGCGCAGCGGGAGAAGGACGTTGTCCTGACGGTCCAGGACAACGGTATCGGGTTTCCCGACGAACTCTCCAAGGATCGCGGCATGGGTGTGGATATCATGGGATATCGTGCCCGTGTCATCAACGCCCGATTGAGCATTGATCGCGCCCAGGAAGGGGGCACAATCATCACTTGTGTCCTATCTTCCCCTACGGTCTGAATCACCAACCTCTCGCCACCATGACGCGCATCGTTGTCGTTGACGATCACCCCCTGATGCGGAAGGGACTGGTCATGTCCCTCGAATCCGAATCCGATTTCGACGTAATTGCCCAGGCCTCCAATGCTGAAGACGCCATCGGGCTCATTGAGAGCAACAACCCGGACCTAGTGGTCGTGGACATTTCCCTGCCGGGAATGAGCGGCCTGGAACTGATCAAGCAGGTGCATGCCATCCGGCCGGGAATGAAGACCCTTGTGGTGAGCCGGCATGACGAAGCCCTGTATGCCGAACGGGCCATCCGGGCAGGTGCGAAGGGCTATGTGATGAAGCTGGAAGCGCCCGATGTGATGATCAAGGCGGTTCGCCGGGTCATGAACGGCGGCATCTATGTGTCCGACAAGATCAATGAGCGCCTGCTCATGGGTATGGCGTCGGGACATGAGATGCTCTCCCAGTCGCCGCTGGACGTGCTCAGTGACCGCGAGTTGGAGGTGTTCGAGCTGACGGGGAAAGGATTCGGTACGCGGGACATTGCAGACCGGCTGCACCTCTCGGTCAAGACGGTGGAGTCCTACCGGGCCCGGATCAAGACCAAGCTCAACATCTCGAATGCGGCCGAGCTCATGCAGCATGCCGTACAGTGGGTGGAAGGCGAAAAAGCGGACTGATCGGCTGTAGGGAAACGCCCGGCACGGTGGCCTTCCTGCCCACCTTCGCGGCGTTGCACCGCGGCAGTACACGCGGTGCGCTCAATTCCTGATGACTCCTGCATGCGTGCGGATGTACCCTTGAGGTGCATCCACCAGAAACCACGCACGCATCCAGCGAGGTTGTCATGAAAACCCAGTCTACCGCTACCGACCGTCTCTCTGACCGTCTGGACGATCCGTTCCACGCGCCGACCACATCCCGCCTGGACGTCCTGCTCTACAATCCCCGCCGTCCGCACAAGCGCGAAGGCAAGGATATCAAACGCGCCTACCTGATGACCCTGATGGCAGGGTTGGTGCTCTCGCTCGGCGGGATGACCCTGCTCATGCGAGCCGATCTGGTCTCCTCCGATGAAGGACAGAATTTCCAGCTGACCTCACAG
>JAQCDI010000288.1 GCA_027620595.1 Bacteroidota bacterium
CAAGGCAGGGGAGGATGCGGGCCATCGACGACAGTTTCGCCTCTTCCAGGCCGGACGGCTCGGCGATGCCGATATCCGCAGCCTGCAGGAATACATCGGCTCCCTCCGTGATCCGTCCTGACCTGAGGCACCTGGGCGCCCTCGGGTGTCTGATGCTGACTTTCGTTTCCTCCTTTCCTGCCGCCGGCCAGTCCGAGGTCCGGCCGGAACGATTGGCTGTTGGGCTGCTTGTCGGACCGGTTTCTGGCCTGGGCCTCAAGGCCACGTATGTCGAGCCGCAGGAAGGCTTGACAGGACGCAGCATCGATGGGGCGCTGAGTTTCAACCTGGAGGGCTACGTGTATTCCTCCGTACACATCCTGCAAGAGCGGCTCTTGTCCGACTCCCCCCTTCGCGTGGTGATCGGTCCGGGCATGGTCTCCGAATTCGACGATGATTCCGTCCGATGGGGAATGTCCGGGATGGTGGGCACCTACTTCCTCCGAGGACCCTACGAGGTTTTGATCCAGCTCCAGCCCCGACTTTACGTCACACCGGAATGGGACGGCTCCTTCGGCGCGGCGGTCGGACTGCGCTACCGCTTCTGAAACAGGCGCTCCCAGTGGTCGTTAGCGAGTGCCGCCGCTGTTTCCGGATCCCTTAACCGCATTCATTCCGTCCGCTCCCGTGTTCCATCGTGTACTCATCACCGGTGCCAATGGCATGCTCGGACAGGAACTGGTCCGGCAAATGGGCCGCAAACCCGAGTACGATGTCCTGGCCACCGGACGGGATGCCGCCCCTCGATTCAGCGGCGGATCATGTGGCTACACCCACCTCGACATTGCAGATCCGGCAGCTGTGGAGCGTCTTTTTGCTGATTTTGCGCCGGATGTTGTTATCAACTGCGCCGCCATGACGCAGGTGGATGCCTGCGAATCGGATCGGGACACCTGCTGGCAGATCAATGCGGTGGCAGTCGAGACCCTGGCTGCCTGTTGCCGCCAACACGGAGCGCGACTCATGCAGATCTCCACGGATTTCATCTTCGACGGCAAGGATGGCCCCTATCGGGAGGACGCACGCCCTGCGCCCCTCTCCTACTATGGCCGCTCCAAACTGGCCGGAGAGAACTACGCCCGCGGTGCCGGCACCGATCGATGGGCCATCATCCGGACCGTGCTGGTATTCGGAAACACGTCGGACACCCGAAGTCATTTCGTTTCCTGGGTGAATCGTGAACTGTCGGCCGGTCGTACGATCCGGGTCGTCACCGACCAGTGGAGAACGCCCACCTGGACCGTCGACCTTGCGGATGCCGTGGAGCGTGTGGTGCGTTTCCGCAAGAGTGGAGTCTATCACGTCTCGGGACGCGACTTCATGTCGGTCAACGAGTTTGCCCATGTCATCGCAGAGACCGCTGGACTGGATACGACCCTGATCCAGCCGGCCGATTCGAGCAGCTTTTCGCAGCCGGCCGAGCGTCCGGCGCGCTCGGGCTTCATCATCCTCAAGGCGGAGACCGAACTGGGCTTCCGCCCACATCCCATCCGAGATGCCGTGCGCGCCACGCTCGGCCGGGCCCTGTCCGACCCGGATTCGGACCGTCCTGCTTCTGATCCTGCTCCCCCCGGCTCCCCTGCCGAGGACTGAATCACCCATTCTTCGTCGCTCCGCCCACGGCATATCCGTAGATTGGCGGCCCAGTTTCCCCCTTCCTTCTTTTCCCATGCTGGACATCCAATTCATCCGAGATCACGCAGACCGCGTCCGGACGGCCATGCAGCAGAAAGGCATCGGCGACGGTTCGCTCGTGGATCAGGTCCTTGCTGCCGACACCGAGCGCCGCGAGCTCATTGCCCAGACCCAGGACACCCAGACGCGCTCCAATGCGGCCGCCCGCGAGATCGGCACGCTCATGAAGGAGGGGCGCAAGGAGGAAGCCCAGGCGGCCATCGCAGAGAGCTCGCAGCTCAAGGCGACGCTCAAGGAATTGGAAGAAAAGGAGCGCTTGGTACAGGAAAAGGTGGATGCCCTGCTGCTTGAGGTGCCGAACGTTCCGCACGATTCCGTGCCCGTGGGACGTACGCCTGCCGACAATGTGGTGGCCTTCGAATGGGGAACGCCACGGGAATTCGACTTCGAGGCCGTTCCCCACTGGGATCTTCTGGATCGGCACGACCTGGCGGACTTCGACCGGGGTTCGAAGGTGACCGGCGCCGGTTTCCCCTTCTACCGTGGCCCCGGCGCCCGGCTGCAACGCGCGCTGATCAACTTCTTCCTCGACGAAGCCGTCCAGGCCGGTTATGTTGAAATCCAGGCTCCGCTTGTCGTCAATGCGGATTCTGCCAGGGGAACCGGTCAGCTGCCGGACAAAGAGGATATGATGTATGAGGCCAAGAAGGATGGACTCTACCTCATCCCGACGGCCGAAGTACCGGTGACCAACCTGCACCGCGACGAGATCTTCGGCGCCGACCAATTGCCCATCCGCTACTGCGCCTACACACCCTGTTTCCGCCGCGAAGCCGGATCCTATGGCAAGGATGTCCGGGGCCTGAATCGACTGCACCAGTTCGACAAGGTGGAGTTGGTCCACTTCGTTCGCCCCGAGGACAGCTATCAGGCGCTGGAGGACCTGCGCGAGCATGCCGAGTCGCTGCTTCGCAAACTGGAACTCCCCTATCGCCGCCTGTTGATGTGCACCGGGGACATGGGATTCACGCAGGCCAAGAAATACGATCTTGAGGTCTGGAGTGCCGCTCAGGCACGCTGGTTGGAAGTGTCCTCCATCTCCAACTTCGAATCCTTCCAGGCACGCCGCATGATGATACGCTATCGCGCGGAACAGACCGGGAAGCCCCAGATCATCCATACCCTCAACGGTAGCGGTCTGGCCCTGCCGCGCATCGTCGCGGCCTTGCTGGAGAACAACCAGCAGGCCGATGGCAGCATCACGGTCCCAGCGGCCCTTCGCCCCTACTTCGGCTCAGACGCCATCGGTTGACGGGCTTTCGGATCCGGAAGATCAGACCTGCTCCAGGCCACTCTTCACGTCGGCCACAGGTGCCCCCGACGGTGCGCCATCCCCGGAAACCGCGCCGGCCACGCCGGGAAACTGCGGCACCAGATCAGTACGCACTTTCCTGCCCTTGCCGTGATGGGTCGGTGAGGATTCATGGATATAGAAATCGGCGTCCGGCAGGGCATCGACCCGGCTCTGACCGGCCGCAGCGGCTGCCATCATGCTATCGTCGGCATTGATCTTCAGCTCCCGGAAACAGTTCAGGATCCGGTTCTCCAGCAGATCGAGGGCGTGCACGAAGAACGCCCGATCCCGCTCCGCCTGGGCACCATTCTCGGAAAGAGTCCGATCGAAGCGGGAAAGCGTGGCGGCCATGGCAAACAGATAGGTAGCCGCATCGCCCAAGCGGGCCTGAACAGCCTGCCGCGTCACGATCTCCTCCTTGTACCATTTCGACGCCATCTTGAAGTAGTGGGCGTGGT
>JAQCDI010000010.1 GCA_027620595.1 Bacteroidota bacterium
TCCTGTCGACCGCCACCTTCATCGGCTATGTGATTGAAGGCATTCCGGGCGCCGTGGTGGCGACGGTGGGCATTTTCCTGCCCGCGTTCCTGTTTGTCGGCATCCTGAATCCGCTTATTCCTCGGCTTCGGTCGTCGGCCTGGATGTCGGCCTTCCTCGACGCGGTCAATGCGGCGGCCGTGGCGCTGATGCTGGCCGTTTCGGTGGATATCGGCCGCCACGTACTCCTGTCATGGGAAACCCTGCTGGTGAGCGCGGCCGCTGCGGTTGCGGTGTTTGCTTTCCGGGTCGGATCGGTCTGGATCATCCTCGGGGGAGCCATGGTGGGCGCCCTGCTGGTTTTCTTCGTTTGACAGGAGCGCAGCGATGCAGGAATTGGGGTTCGACCGTATCCCACCCCCGCCCCCGTTGCGTTTTGAGGACCGTCCATCGGACTGGTCTCTGCTCCGTATCTTTTGCGGCGCCCCCCGCTCCGGCAGCTAACCGACTGCCGGGTCCGTCCCGCCCCCCCAACCCGCAGCTTGCCCATGGAAAACTTCGACATCCTGGTTGCCAACCTGCTCTCTCCGGTCATTCTGGCTTTCGTGCTGGGCGTGGTGGCGGCGCTGGTACGCAGTGATCTGAAGCTGCCTTCCGCCCTGTACTCGGGCCTGTCGATCTATTTGCTGCTGGCCATCGGCCTCAAAGGAGGTGTCGAACTCAGCAGGACGCCATTTTCCGTTTTCGCCGGTCCGGCCGTGCTGACCCTGTTCCTGGGAGTCCTGACACCGATCACGTCCTATGCGGTGCTGCGCAAGGTGGGCAACCTGGATCGGGTCAATTCTGCCGCCATCGCCGCGCATTACGGCTCGGTCTCGGCCGTGACCTTCATCGTAGCAGTCACGTTCGGTACGATGATAGGCGTGGAGCCTGAAGGGTTCATGCCGGCCCTGGTGGCCATCCTGGAGGTTCCGGCCATCGTGGTGGCGCTCATGATTGCCTTCATGAAGGAGGGACGGGCCGGGTCCTGGCAGGATTCCCTGCACGAAGTGCTGGCGGGCCGAAGTGTCATCCTCTTGGTGGGCGGTCTGCTGATCGGTCTGTTGGTCGGACCGGAAGGCTTCCAGCCGGTCGAACCCTTTTTCAAAGGCGGATTCCAGGGTGCCCTGACCCTTTTCCTGCTCGAAATGGGTATCGTGGCGGCCAGTCGCCTCCGGGATTTGCGGCAGGTCGGGTTCTTCCTGATTGCTTTCGGTATCGTCATGCCCATCCTGCACGGTGTGCTGGCCATCTGGCTGGCCAGCTATACGGGTCTCTCGGTGTCCGGGGCCGCTGTCCTGGCGGCCATGGTGTCCAGTGCCTCCTACATTGCCGCGCCGGCTGCCGTGCGCATTGCCCTGCCGGAGGCCAACCCAACCTATTATCTGACTGCCGCCCTGGGGATTACCTTCCCCTTCAACGTGACCCTCGGTATTCCGCTCTACTACACGCTGGCGGAGTATCTGATCGGCTGAACCATCCCATGCCCTGAAGCCATGCCCAATCGCAATGTGGTTCCCCTGAAATTGGTCACGATCGTGACCGAGCGGATCCTTGAAGACCGCCTCCTGCGCAAGCTGCTGCAGCTCGGGGCCAAAGGCTACACCCTGACGCAGGCGACCGGCAAGGGTTCGCGGGGCGTCCGGGCCTCCGAATGGGAGGGTCCCGACACCAAGATCGAGACCCTGGTCAGCGAGGAGGTGGCGCGCGCCATCGTGGATCACGTGGCCGATTCCTTCTTCGAGCACTATGCCGTGATCGTGTACGTGCAGGACGCCGCCGTAGTGCGCGGCGAGAAATACATCTGATCCGGCGTGCTGACGCTGTTCATCCTCCTCTACCTGCTCTTTACCCTGGCCATCGGGTTCTGGGCGGCGCGGCTCATCCACAATTCGAGCGACTTCACCTTGGCTGGGCGAAACCTGCCCATGGTGATGGTCGGGGTCACCCTCTTTGCCACCTGGTTCGGCCCCGAATTGGTCATGGGCGTGCCGGCCGAGTTCGTGCAACACGGCGCGAAGGCGCTGATCGTGGATCTGGGCGGGAATTCGATCAGCCTGCTGGTGGTCGGATTCTTCTTTGCCCGTCGGATGTACCGCCTGCAGATCGTCACAACGAACGACTTTTTCCGGCTGCGTTTCGGAGCCCGGATCGAGGGGATGACGTCCATCATCAACGTCCTGGGCTATTTCCCGTGGATTGCCGCCCAGTTCCTGGCCCTGGCGTTCCTGTTCGAGGCCCTGTTGGGCATTCCGGTGGTGTGGGGCATCCTGTTGGGCGCTGCCATTGTGGTGATCTACACCTACGTCGGCGGCATGTGGGCTGTATCCATCACCGACCTGATCCAGTCCACGCTCATCGTGGCGGGCATGCTCTACCTCCTCATGGAGCTCATGGATGTAAGTGGCCTGTTCTGGCCTGAGTTGCTGGATCGGCCGGACGGGTTCTGGCGGCTGGCGCCGGAGCCGGGGGTCACGAATTGGATGAACCACCTGTCCCTGTGGATGGTCTTCGGCGTTGGCTCCATTCCGGTGCAGGAGGTCTACCAGCGGGTGCTCTCGGCACGCAACGAGCAGGCGGCCGTGCGGGGAGCGCATTTCGGTGCGCTGCTCTTGTTCGCGATCGGCGCCCTCCCGATGCTCACGGCCCTGGTCATCGTATCCATCCACCCTGAACTCCTGGCCGAAGGGGATGGGCAACGCATGATTCCTGACATGGTGTTGCGCTACATGGGGACACCGGCCCAGGTCCTTTTTTTCGGCGCGCTGATTTCAGCCATCCTGAGTACGTCGAGTGGGGCCATGCTGGCGCCCGCCACGGTCATCGGGGAGAACCTCATCCGGCCCAACGTGAAGGACCTCTCCGACGCGCAGCTCCTGCGGTTCACCCGTCTGGGCGTAGTGGCCGTGGCCCTGGTGTCTGCCGTCATGGCCTGGTTCAACGACAGCATCCACGGCCTGGTGGTGGACTCGGCCACCCTGACGCTCGTGTGTACGGTGAGCCCGTTTGTGATCGGTACTTTCTGGAAGCGGGCCTCACAGGGCGGGGCCTGGTGTTCGATCGGCACGGGGCTCGCGGTGTGGCTCGTGTGCCGAACGCTGGAAACCCCCATTGAACCATGGCTCATCGGCATGCTGTCGGGCTGGGCGGCCATGTGGGTGGGCAGCCTGCTGCTGCCGGACGCAAGCGGGGAAGCATTCCGGGAAGAGCAGGCTCGCAGGGCTTCCAGCACTTCTTCATGAACCTAGGCCCCCTCGTCCGGGTACTTGGTTCTGGGTCGCGACCTTTCCAAGACCCTCTTTTATCATCCCACCTCTCTGCTCCGCATGGAACTACCTGAACATCAACTCCTGCTTCGTACCCTTCGCCCAAACGACTATGATGACGTGCGCGACATCATGGACCGGGTCTACAAAGGGGAGGATATGAAAACCCCGGAGAGGTATTTCCAGGCCCAGATAGCCACGTTTCCCGAAGGGCAGATCTGCATCGAGGATCACGGGACGGTAGTGGCAGCGGCTTTTTCGGTGATGGTGGACTACGAAAAGTTTGGCGACTCCCATACGTACAAGGAAATCACCGGAGATCTGCTGCTGAGCACCCACGATCCCAAGGGCGATGTGCTCTACGGCATCGAAGTGCTGGTGCACCCGGATTACCAGGGGATGCGGCTCGGCCGTCGGCTCTACGAGGCCCGCAAGGAGCTGTGCCGCAACCTGAACCTCAAATCCATCGTGGCCGGTGGTCGGATTCCCGGATATGCCCGTCACGCCAGCGAGATGACGCCACAGGAGTACATCCAGCGGGTACGGCGCAAGGAGCTCTACGACCCCATCCTGACCTTCCAAATCTCGAACGATTTCGAAGTCAAACGGGTGATCCGTGGGTACCTGCCCGTGGATCAGGAGTCCCACGGCTTTGCCACGCTCCTCGAATGGGCCAACCTGTACTTCGACCCGGAGCAATCGTCCCTCATGGGGGCCGCGCCCACCGGAGCCCGGATCGGGTGTGTACAGTGGCAGATGCGAAAGATGGATTCCGTGGAGGATCTGTTGCAGCAGGCGGAATACTTTGTCGACGCCCTCTCGGACTACAAGTGCGATCTGGCGCTTTTCCCCGAGCTGTTCAATGCGCCGCTCATGGGCATGGCTGTCCACGCTTCCTCCTCGGACGCAGCCCGGTCGCTGGCGGAATTCAGCCCGGCCATCGTGGAAGGCATGTCCCGCTTGGCCGTGTCCTACAACATCAATATTGCCGCGGGTTCGATTCCTGTGGTCGAGGACGGCGAGCTCTACAACATTGCCTACCTCTGCCATCGCAACGGCACCATCGAGTCGCAGAAGAAAATCCACCCGACGCCGCATGAGACCAAGGCCTGGATCATGCAAGGCGGCAACGCCATCCGCGTCTTTGACACAGATTTTGGCCGCGTTGGCATCCTGATCTGCTACGACGTCGAATTCCCCGAGCTGGGTCGATTGCTGGCCTCGCAGGACATGCACGTACTGCTGGTGCCGTTCTGGACCGACACCAAGAACGGCTACCTCCGCGTGCGGTATTGCGCGCAGGCCCGTGCCATCGAGAACGAGTGTTACGTGGCCATTGCAGGCAGTGTCGGCAACCTGCCCAATGTGGACAGCGCCGACATCCAGTACGCCCAATCGGCCGTGTTCTCCCCTTCGGACTTCTCCTTCCCGCACGATGCCATCATGGCCGAGAGCACACCGAACACCGAGATGACCCTCATCGTCGATCTCGACTATGAGTTGCTGTACCAGCTGCGCCACGAGGGTTCGGTACGCAACCTCAACGACCGGCGAACCGATCTTTATTCCATAGACTGGAAAGGTCAATGACCAGGTCGCTCCATCCTGATGTGCGCATTGGACATGTCCACCTCAAAGTGGCCGATCTTGATCGGGCCATTGTCTTCTATGAGGGCGTCCTGGGATTTGATGTCGTCCAGCGTCTGGGGCAGCAGGCTGCCTTCCTGAGTGCGGGTGGATACCACCATCACATTGGGCTCAACACGTGGGAAAGCCGTGGTGGGACGCCCGCGCCGACCGGCCACACGGGGCTCTATCATGTGGCCATCCTGTATCCCGACCGAAGCACCCTGGCCGATGCGCTGCGCCGGCTGGTCGACGCGGGCGTGCCGATCGATGGCGCCGCCGACCACGGCGTGAGTGAAGCGATATACCTCCGGGACCCGGATGGCAACGGGGTGGAGCTCTACCGCGACCGGCCCGAAGCCGACTGGCCCCGGGACGAACGGGGACAGCTGGCCATGACCACGGGCGCGCTGGACCTGCACGCCCTGCTGCGCGAGGCTCCCTGAGGCCTGTAGCGTCCGGCAAAGAACGGGTACAAAGGGACCTGCGAACCTTCGGAAACGATCATGCAAGCCATCCAGGGACTTCATCACATCACGGCCGTGGCCTCCGATCCCCAAATCAATGTGGATTTCTACGAAGGACTGCTGGGGCAGCGGCTGGTAAAGACCACGGTCAATTTTGACGATCCGGGGACGTATCACCTCTACTACGGGGATGAGGTCGGAACGCCCGGAACGGCCCTGACTTTTTTCCCCTGGCCCCACATGCATCGGGGTCGTGTGGGTACGGGGGAAACATCGGCCATGGCCTACATCGTCCGTCCCGACTCGATGGATTGGTGGGCGAACCGCCTTCGGGAGGCGGGAGTGGACGTGTCGGATGCCGGTCTGCGGTTTGGTCAGCCGGTCCTGCAGTTCGAGGATCCCGATGGCATGACCATTGAATTGGTCGGGTCCGACCAAGTGGTGGCCATCCGGCACTGGCAGGACGGCCCCATCCCTGAAGCACATGCCCTCCGCGGATTCCACAGCGTGACCCTGCTCGTCGAGGGGGTCGCCCCCACATCGGACATCCTTACTGGCCAGTTGGGCTACGTATCAGCGGGCCAGGAAGAAGAGCGCCACCGCTTTCAGGCTGCGTCGCAGGAGCACGGAATCTTCGTTGACATCGTGGCCCGTCCGGGATTCGGACGGGGCGCCTTCGGTGCGGGATCCATCCATCACATTGCATTCCGGACGGTGGATGATTCGGAGCAACTGGAGTACCTGCAGGCGTTGCGATCTGCGGGACAACAGGTTACACCCGTTCAGGATCGGCAGTATTTCCACTCCATCTACTTCCGCGAACCCGGGGGCGTCCTCTTCGAAGTGGCCACCGATGCGCCGGGATTCATGCTGGACGAATCCGTCGAGGAGTTGGGAACAGCGCTTCGCCTCCCGCCATGGCATGAAGGCCTGCGGGACCGCATCGAAGCCCGCCTCCCGGTCCTGGATCTTCCGCGGAGGAACGTCTGATGCCCTTCGCTTCTCCCCATCAAGATCAGAGGGTGGCCGCCTTCGGCCCCGCGCTGCCCGATGCCACTTCGGCCATGATCCTCGTCCACGGACGCGGGGCCACGGCCGAGAGCATTCTGGACCTGGCCCGACACCTGCCGGTAGAGGGCATGACCTACCTGGCGCCCCAAGCAGCCGGACATACCTGGTATCCGTACTCTTTCCTGGCACCGATTGCCCAGAATGAGCCTGGACGATCTTCCGGGCTGGAGACCATCGGTCTGCTGGTGGAGCAATTGGTTGCGGCAGGGATCCCTGCTGACAAGGTGGTGCTGGCAGGGTTCTCACAGGGAGCATGCCTTGCCTCCGAGTTCGCGGCCCGCAACCCTCGGCGCTACGGGGGACTGCTCGCGTTCAGTGGCGGACTGATCGGTCCGCCGGGGATGGCCTTCGAGCTGTCGGGGGACCTGGCAGGAACGCCGGCTTTCCTGGGATGCTCGGACGTCGATCCACATATTCCGCTGCATCGCGTCGAGGAAACAGCGAAGGAGCTGACGGCCCTGGGGGCCGTGGTGACGAAACGGATCTACCCGGACATGCCCCACACGATCGTGCACGAGGAGATTGCCGAGGCCCGCACGCTGCTTGCCGCGCTGTAGGCCCCGGCCGTTGTCAATGCCTGTCGGCGTGGTTGTGCTGCGGTTGCGACAGATCGGCTGACGGGGTATCGCGGAAGGTCAGAGGCGCAGCGGGAAGGGACGCCAGATGCCGGAATTCCGCGCGTATCCAGTCGGTGATACGTCCATCGGGCAGGAAACCGTTGGGGTCGAACGCATAGTCGAATCCTTCCAGCACCTCGGCATACGGACCGAATCCACGCAAACGGAACGGAATGACCAGGACGCGACGGGTTGCCTCGGCCTGGGCATGCATGAAGGCGTGGATTTCAGCCTCCGCGAGCTCCCGCTTGCCAGTCCAGTCCTCGCGCAGGGTGATGACCTGTACTTCGGGAAACGGACCGAGTGTCCGGACGGAATCAGCCATGGCGTCCATGTTCTGCAGCCAGCGCTCATTCTCCTCATCGCTGCCCGGTCCGTGGCCGATGATAAGGATGGATTCCTGGGCCGGATCCTGGCTCAGCGGAGCTACCCGATCAGCCAGGATGCCTCCCAGCCGCGGAACGTCCATCAGCCCGCGACTCGAGAGCTGCACTGGAACCGAGAGGCGAAGCGGATGGGGTTCGTGCATGAACCGCCCCGGAGGCTTCTCGGAGCGGATTCCGAAGGCATACTCGGTGGCATCGAGGAAGGAATCCCCTGAAATGAACAGGCGAACGACTTCAATGCGGGTCACGCCTTCGGCTTCCAACCGATCAACGGCCTCCTGCAGGGTATGCGGATTGGCCATGCCGAAAGCCACCGCAACGGGAGACTCGTCCTGCAACGGCTTCACGGCCTCAAGTACCGCCGCATTCCAATCCTCAGTGCCCCCGTGTGCCATGACCAGGAGCCCCGGCTTGTGGGTGGAAAGGGTGTCCTGGGCCATCGCGGCTGGCGCAAGCAGAAGCAGGGGCAGGAGATACCGAAGCATGACAGCGTTTTGGTTTATTTAGACTGAATCTAAATACGAAAGATCATTCGGAGCTTGAGGATTCTGTTAATGCCACCATGTACCTTCCGCTTCTTCCTGTCCTTGTTTTTTCCGTCCTATTCCATGACCCATCGCCTGTTCTTCCTCTGCCTGGTCCTGCTGACATCGGCATGCGCATCCTCGGCACCTTCCTCTGAAACGGAATCCATGTCCGACATGGAACGTCTGTTCTGGCAGCGGCAGCAGGAAGCCATGAGCCGCTATACGCAAGCAGAGGTGGATTTCATGACCGGCATGATCGGGCACCACGCGCAGGCGCTGATCATGGCTGATCTGGCAGTGGCCAATGAGGCCTCCTCGCCAATCCGGATCCTTACCTCACGGATCATCAATGCCCAGAACGATGAGATTGCTACCATGCAGAAGTGGCTGAAGGACCGGGGCGAACCGGTTCCGGAAGTCCATATCGACGGGCTCCAACTGATGATCCACATGCCGGGTGAAGCCATGGGTGGTGACGGCCAAGGTCACTCGCACATGATGGCAGGCATGCTGACGCAGGCGCAGCTCGAAGAACTGGCTGCTGCCAAGGGACCGGATTTCGACCGTCTGTTCCTGACCTACATGATCCAGCATCACAAGGGCGCCGTTACCATGGTGGACGACATGTTCTCCACAGACGGAGCTGGCAATGATGAGGCCGCCTTCAAGCTGGCTTCCGATATCCAGGCGGATCAATCCACAGAAATTGCGCGGATGGAACTCATGCTCGAGAGCATGACCGGATCCGGCAACTGACCCCACAGCACCGGAACGTGCCGGTGCCTAGTACTTCCTACCTTTCCCATCGAACCCCAGAACCCATGAATCCCATAAACTGCCGAGGCAACGGTACGCCTTGCACGCTCGGCAATCTGCTCTGGATTGTCTTCTTTGCTGCCGTCCTGTCGGCCGGCTGTTCGTCCGGCACCATGATGGAATCGGCTCCGGCCATGTCCTCCATGGCCACTATGTCCAGGACGGCCCCTTCGCCGGATCCGCGGGTCGGTCTCGGCGCCGGTCTGTTCGATGCTGAAGAAGCCATCTGGAACCTGGACAAGCTTTCCACGACACCTCCCGCCCCCGACTTCGTCGGCGTGACCAACTCCGACCTGGCCTTCAAAGGCAACTACGTCTTCCAGGGCAACTACAATGGGGTCATGATCTGGGACATTTCGAATCCGGCCAAACCGGTCCTGGTCAAGGATTATCTGTGCCCGGCCTCCCAGAGTGACGTGTCGGTCTACGGCAACCTTATGTTCGTGTCCGGCGAAGGCACCAGCGGCCGTCTGGACTGCGGAACGCAGGGCGTCTCCGAGCAGGTAAGCCAGGATCGTCTGCGCGGTATCCGCATTTTCGACATCACCGATGTCCGTGAGCCCAAATACGTCCACAACGTGCAGACCTGCCGCGGATCGCATACCCATTCGGTGCTCAAGGATCCCGACGTGGATGACAAGATCTGGATCTACGTTTCCGGTTCGGCCGGCGTCCGTCCGGAAGAGGAACTGCCCGGTTGCTCGGGTCTCGCTCCCAGTGAAGATCCCAATTCGGCCCTGTTCCGCATCGAAGTCATCGAAGTGCCTCTCAACGCACCGGAAACCGCCCGCATCGTGAGCTCTCCCCGCATTTTCGAGGACCTGGTGGCGCCGCCGGAGCACGGTGCATCCCCGGCGGACCTTCGTGAAATCCAGGAAGCCAAGGCTCGGGGTGAGTTCGTGGTTGAACTCTTCGGACAGGAACGCATCCTGCCTCGGCAGTTCGTGGCCCAATTCCTGGCCAGCTTCATGGAGAGCCGCGGTGGTGGAGAAGCCACGGCGGCTGATTCGGCTGCCTTCCGGGAGGCCCTGCCCGGCCTGGTAGCGGCGCGTTTCGGCGCACAGAACCGCCCGGCCAACGACGGACCCGCTCCGGGCCCGACGCAGTGCCATGACATCACGCTGTACCCCGAAGTGGGTCTGGCCGGTGGTGCCTGTGGCGGTTACGGTCTGCTCCTGGATATCTCGGATCCGGCCAATCCCTGGCGCATGGATGCGGCGGCCGACTCCAACTTCTCCTACTGGCACTCGGCCACGTTCAGCAACGATGGCTCGAAAGTCCTCTTCACGGACGAATGGGGTGGCGGTGGCCAGCCCAAATGCCGCGAAGACGACCCGATGGAATGGGGCGCCAACGCCCACTTCACGATCGAGAACGGCAAGCTGAACTTCAAGAGCTACTGGAAGCTGCCGGCCCCGCAAACCAGCCTGGAAAACTGTGTGGCCCACAACGGCTCCATGATTCCTGTCCCGGGTCGTGAGATCTTCGTTCAGGCCTGGTACCAGGGCGGAATTTCTGTGTATGACTGGACCGACATCAGCAATCCGACGGAAATCGCCTTCCACGATCGCGGTCCGTCGGATGCCAACACGATGGGCCCCGGCGGCAGCTGGTCGGTCTACTGGTACAACGGCCTGATCGTGAGCTCCGAGATTGCCCGTGGTCTGGACATCTTTGAACTCAAGCCGAGCGGTTTCCTGACGGAGAATGAAATCGCTGCCTCGAAAACGGTCAAGCTGGATTACCTCAACGCACAGGGACAGCCCAAGTACTACTGGCCGACGACGTTCGTGCTGGCACATGCCTACCTCGATCAGCTGGAGCGGGCCGGTGGCCTGTCCTCGTCGCGCGTTGCATCGGTCCGCGCTTCCCTGAAGCAGGCCGAAGGCCAGTCCGGCGCCACGCGTCGCAGCACGCTGACCAACCTGGCCAACGACCTGGACGGTTCCACTGATGCCAAGGTCAAGGCCCTGGTACAGACCGTGCGGGATCTGTCGGCTTCGTGATCCGGCGTCTTCTCATAGTGGGTGCGCTCGTCCTCCTGGGCGGGTGCGCCGGTGAATCGTCCGCCCCGGTTGACTTCGTCATCCGGGGCGGACGCATTGTGGACGGAACCGGAAACGCATCGTGGATCGGCGACGTGGCCGTCCGAGGGGACCGGATCGTGGCCATCGGAGAGCACCTGGAGGTCGATGCCCTGCAGGAGATTGATGCCACAGGTCTGGTGGTGGCACCCGGATTCATTGATGTGCACACCCACGCACGGCGAGGCCTCTTCCGGCTGCCGACGGCAGACAATTATGTCCGGCAAGGGGTTACGACCGTTATGGAAGGGCCCGACGGCAGCTCGCCGCTGCCCGTGGCGCCCTTCCTGGCCCGGCTCGATTCGCTGGGGCCGGCCATCAACATCGGGCTGTTCGTCGGCCACGGGTCCATCCGCGCAGCTGTCCTCGGAGAGGAGGACCGGGCGCCGGATGCCATCGAGATAGATTCGATGCGCGCTTTGACGGAACAGGCCATGCTGGACGGCGCGTTCGGTCTCAGCACGGGACTCTTCTATGTGCCAGGCAACTTTGCCGACACCGGGGAAGTGATCGAACTGGCCCGCGTCGTTGCCGGCTTCGGCGGTTCGCACACATCCCACATGCGGGATGAGGCATCAGGACTCATCGAGAGTGTCGAGGAGACCATCCGCATCGGGGAGGAAGGGGGCTTGCCCACGCAGCTGACCCACCACAAGGTGATCGGGCAGGCCAACTGGGGCGCCAGCAGGGAAACCCTCCGGCAGGTGGACGAAGCCCGCGCGCGCGGGGTGGACGTGACCATCGATCAGTATCCGTACGCGGCCTCCAGCACCAGCATTGAAGCGGCCTTGCTTCCGCAATGGGCCCGGGAAGGGGGGCGAACCGCCCTGCTCACCCGCCTCTCGAATCCCGAGACCCGCGCCTCCATCAAGGCCGAAACAGAACGCATCATCCGCGAGGAGCGAGGAGGAGGGGATCTCTCCCGGGTCCAACTGGCCAGTTGCGGATGGGACTCCTCCCTGGACGGAAAGCACCTCGGGGATGTAACCGCCCGACTCGGGTTGGCTCCGTCCATTCCCAACGGTGCGGAAGCCGTGTTCTGGCTGGTCGGGCAGGGCGGCTGCTCAGGCATTTTCCACGCCATCGGCGAGGGGGATCTGGATGCCATCATGCGCCACCCACAGTCCATGGTGGCCTCGGACGGCGGCGTCATCGTATTCGGCGAAGCCATGCCGCATCCCCGCTCCTACGGCACGTTTGCGCGTGTCCTGGGTCACTATGTCCGGGATCAGGGTGTCCTGACCCTGGAAGAAGCCGTCCGCAAGATGAGCGGCTTCCCGGCGGCCCGCCTGGGCCTGACCGACCGGGGCATCCTTGCCGAGGGCACGCATGCCGATATCGTGCTCTTCCATCCCGAGACGGTCACCGACATGGCCACCTTTGAGCAGCCGCACCAGTATGCGGAAGGGTTCGCCGGAGTCTGGGTCAACGGTCAGCAGGTATTCGATGGGGCGACCATGACGGGAGCCCGCCCCGGAGCTGTCCTGTATGGCCCCGGGAAACGCCCGTAACCCCATGCAGCGCTGTGCTTTCCTGACGCTCGAGGATCCCACGGGATACCACATTGACGACGACCTGGCCGTGCCATCCTTCACCGAGAAGGGGTGGGAGATCCACACGATCCCGTGGTCCCGGACGGACGTCGACTGGGCGTCCTTCGATGCGGCCATTGTCCGGTCTACCTGGGACTATCACAAGCAGGCTGCCCGGTTCTTCGCCGTGCTCGAGGACATCCGTGCCAGGGGTGTCCTGCTCTTCAACGATCTGGACCTCATGCGCTGGAACGCAGACAAGCAGTATCTGGCCGAGATGGCCACGCGCGGCGTTCCGGTCGTCCCGACCGTATACGGAAAAGGGTTCGCCCCCGGAGATGTGGCGCATTTTGCCGGCATCCTGGGAACCAAGGACCTGGTCATCAAACCGGTCGTCGGGGCCAACGCCGAACGTACCTGGCGGCTGGACAACCTCTCGCATCGCGAAGCGGCCGCCAATGCCTTTGCCTCCGATCCCTTCATGGTGCAGGTCTTTGCCGAAGCCGTGGAGGAGGAGGGAGAGCTGTCCCTGTTCTTCTTCGATGGCGTGTTCAGCCATGCCATCCGGAAGCAGCCCCGGACGGGGGATTTCCGGGTGCAGGAGGAACATGGCGGAATGATCGCGGCCCACCCGCCGAAACCTTCGCAGCTCGAAGCCGCCCGGGCCGTGATGGCCGCCCTGCACGGTTCGCCCCTGTACGCCCGCGTGGACCTGATCCGCTCCAACGACGATGCCGAATGGTGGCTCATGGAGCTCGAACTCATCGAACCATCCATGTACCTGCGCATGGACAAAGGAGCTCCTGCCCGTTTTGCCGATGCGTTCGACCGGCACTTCGAACGCATGCGCTGATACTTGCAGTTGGGTACGGGCGAACCGGATTTTGGCGCGGTTCGCCCCCAACAAACTGGAGAGATCCCCATGCAGATGCTGTTCGTGGATGGTGCCCCGGAGGCCATCGGACCCTATTGCCACGCCATGCGCTCCGGCCCCTTCTATTTCCTTTCCGGACAGACGCCGCTCGACCCGGAGACCATGCAGCTCGTCGGGGACACCATCGAGGAGCAGACCGGACAGGTCCTCTACAATATTTCGACCGTGCTCAACGGCCTCGGTCTGGGATTGATCGACGTCGTCAAAACCACCGTCTACCTGCAGAACATGGCCGATTTCCCCGGCATGAACGAGGTGTACGGCAAGATATTCGAAGGGCATCGTCCGGCGCGTACCACGATCGAAGTGGCGCGCAACCCGCTCGGAGCGCTTGTCGAGATCGAATGCATCGCCGAGGCCGACGACTGATGGACCGGATCAGAAATACCGCGCGGCCACCTGTTCAGCCAGATCGGCCACATCGGGCGCGGCCCGGTTGGTAAGGATGATGACCGTCAGCCCGAGGTCCGGATAGCGATGGATCACGTTGCGGAAGCCGCTGGTGCTGCCGGTGTGTCCGTAGCGTCGATGGCCGGCAAACGTATCGATGCGCCAGCCGAATCCGTAGCCGTTCAGGCCCGGTGTAAACATCAGGGTGCGCAGGCTGTCCGTCAGGAGCTGATCCGTGGACAGTGCGGCGTCCCAGCGCTGCAGGTCCCGGAGCGAGGAATAGATTCCCCCGTCACCGAGGACCGCGCTGGTGCGGCTCTGGTCCCGGAAGGAGGCCTGGCCGTTCTCGACCACGTACCCGAAGGCGCGATGCGGGACTGCGGTGAGGCCGTCCACGAACGCCAGGGAGTGCTCCATGCCCAACGGCGTGAAGATGCGCGTTGCCAGGAAGTCGGGAAACGTCAGCCCGGAGCGTTTTTCTACGATCAGGGCCAGCAGTGCATATCCGGTATTCGAGTAGCGGTAGTCCGTTCCCGGCGGGAAATACAGGCTGTCGGTACCGGAGATCAGTTCCAGGACATCCGCGTCGTGGACTTGCCCCTGGAATCCGTCCGGAATCAGGTTCTCGTAGTCCTGCAACCCCGATTGGTGCTGCAGAAGGTGGCGAACCGTTATGGGATCGGCCACGGCAGGCATCCCGCTCAGGATGCCGTCCACGGGGTCATCCAGTCCGAGGACACCGTCCTTGACCAGGAGCAGGATGGCTGTGGCTGTGAACTGCTTGGTGACCGAGGCGAGCCGGAAATTGGTCTCGGCCGACACGGCCAGGCCGCCTTCGAGGTCCGCCATGCCGTAGGTGGCGCGGTGGACCGCCTCCCCGTTCTGTACGACAAGGACAGCCGCTCCCGGGACCGCCTTGCCGTCATAGGCGGCAAACAGCGGGTCCGGGAGATCCGCGTACGGATCGCTGGCGCAGGACAGGAGCACGAGGGGCAACAAGGCCAGGGTAGCCGCGACGCGCATCAGTCCCCCCACGGGGATTCAAAAACACACAGGGTGGTGGCATCCACCCAGCGCTGCAACCATGCGTTGCGCTGGTGCACGCGCAGGCTCCAGGCGGGCTCGCTGCCGATCGGCGAACCGGGCGGGGTGGTCACGGAGCGCTGCTCTTCCTGGGGCTGGTAGGGACGGAAGAGGAAGCGGTCGATATCGTCGAGCAGCGCCAGGCGGTGCGCCTGGGTTTCTTCTTCCTCCTCTGTGGTGTTGTTGCTGAGCCAGGCATGGATGTCCCGCAGGTGCAGGTTGATGCGGGCGCGCACGGCCGGCGACTGGCGGGAGGAAGCCGCGGCATCGAGCAGGGCATCGGTCCAGACCTGCTGGGCGATCCGCTGCAGCTCGGCTTCGTAGGCGTTGGTCGGGGTGTCGGTCAACCACACCCCGTTGGTAACGCGGACCATCATGTCCAGGAGCCCGGGCTGTCCGGAGTCCATGTCCCGCTGCACGATGAGTCGGGCTGCACGTGTGGGCTCCAGCAGCAATTCGGCAATCTGATGCGATACGACCTCGGCCGGCGCATACGGATCGAAAATGAGGCCCGTATCCCTGTCGAACAGCTCCCGGTGCTGGCCGTATCCCGGCGGCCGGGGCGGGATCTGGGTGCGGATGTGCCGCGGAAGGGCCAGCTCATCAGGAGAGAGGGCCTTGATCAGGGCATCCAGGGCTGCGACCTGCTGGCGGGGTTCGACCATCTCGGGATATTCCTGGCCATCTCCACGGATGTTGTAGGCATAGTCGACCCCGCCGACGAGCTTGGCCACGGCATCGAGCTGGTAGCGATGCCGCAGATAGAGCGGAACGAGCACTTCTTCGAGGGTGGCCACGGGCTGCCCCGGACGGATGGCTCCAATGCCGAAATTCTGCAGGGCAATGCGCCGCACGGCCATTTCCAGTTCGAGGGCGGCCACCGCTTCGGTGCCGTTGTCCCACAGATGCGCCACGGGGTTGGCGGCGCCCAACGGTCGGGCGTCGTTGTCGCTCAGGAAGCGCCACCCCTGCTGGATATACTCATCCATGATGGCGCTCAGGGCCGTCTGCTCATCGACTCCTTCCGGGAAATCGGAGTAGCCGTACCGGATCGTGATCTTGTCCCATTCGCCGATGCCCGTGTCGTAGGCATTCTTGAGGGTGATGCGCCCGTTGGCATCCAGTTCGGCCAGCGGGGCAGGATAGTCCATCACGGAAGCCCGGTTGTTGACCGAAGCGGCAAAGTTGTGCTGGATGCCCAACGTGTGCCCGATTTCGTGGGCGGAAAGCTGCCGGATCCGGGCCAGGGACATGTCCAGCATCGGATCCTCGCCGGGTCGAACCGTGCTGGTGACAGGGTCATAGGGCCGCAGGAGACCTTCGGCTATGAGGTAATCCTGGCGAACCCGCAGGGAACCAAGGTTCACGTGCCCCTTGATGATTTCGCCCGTTCGTGGATCGGTGATCGTGTTGCCGTAGCTCCAGCCGCGGGTCGAGCGATGGGTCCAGTTGATGATGTTGTAGCGGACATCCATCGGGTCCGCCCCTTCGGGCAGCAACTCGACGCGGAAAGCATCGATGTATCCGGCGGCCTCGAAGGCCTCGTTCCACCAACGCCCTCCCTCGAGCAGGGCGCTGCGGATGGGCTCGGGCGTGCCGTTGTCCAGGTAATAGACGATCGGTTCGACGGCTTCGGAGCGGGCCGCCGTCGGGTCCTTCTTCTCGAGACGGTGCCGGGCAATGTAGCGGACGCGCATGTCACCACCGATGGGGGAGGCGTAGTCGAGGAAGGAGGGGCCGAAGTAACCGGCCCGCGGGTCGTGTTGGCGCGGCGTGTATCCCGGTCCTGGCAGGCGGATGAAAGAGTGGCGTTGCCGGACGGTGACGGCACCGGACACCGCAGACACGCTGTTCACCGTTCCACCCGGATTCTCCGAGGTGAAGGTCAGCAGGGCTTCCAGCTCGGTGTTGTCCGGGAAGCTGGCCGTTCGTTCCCGGTAGGGAGTCGAACGACCCGTGTCCAGGCGGAACGTGCCCTGGCTGCGCAGACTGCGGACCACGCCGTGGGCGTCGGTCATCAGGAGCGGTGTGGCGTCCACGAGCACGCGACCATCCGACTCGGCGGCCACGGGGAAACCGTGGATGACACCGGAGGCAAACGCTTCGCCCACAGAGGCCCGTTCGGCGGCGTCATCGGAAAGAGCCCGGTAGTCCAGGTTCGGGGCCACGAGCAGCACCTTGGGACCCCGGCGCTCGAATCGGACCACCCAGGAGGGGCCCAACTGGTTGCGGTCCAGTCCGATGTCGTTCGAGCCCAGGCCGGCCGTGAGGGCCACCTGGTAGAGGAAATCCTCGCCGAAGCGGTCGATTTCCAGCCAGACTCTCCCTCCTGCCTCATCCCAGTAGATGGTGTAGAATCCCTCGAGCTTGTCCGCGCCGGCCACGACGGCATCGATGGCAGGTTTGTCCTGCGCCAGAAGGGGGCAGACGGCGAGGGAAAGGGTCAACAGGCACAACAGGAAGCGGGACATCGCGGCGCGTCGGTAAGGTGACGGAAACGGCTTCAATATAGGCGCAGGGGCCGTAAAAACGCAGAAAAGTGAACAAAGGTTGAAGACGCAAATTCCCCGTTTCTTTGCGATGCCTGCCCCTGCCCTGCACGCATCCACGGGAGGCCCACCGTATTTTTCGATTCCTTTGCCAGCCGTGTGCGAGGCCACGGAGCGGGGTTCGCCCCTTTCTGCTCCAGGCACTCCGGATCACCGGAGAGCGTGCGGCCACCGAATCCTGAAAGATTCCAACCTGACCGCCCAACCTGATGGAAAAGATGGCCACCGGAGAAGTCGTACAGATCGTCGGTCCCGTTATCGACGCCCAGTTTCCTGCCGACTCGGTTCCGGAAATCTATGACGCCCTCACGATCGACCGCGAAGATGGCTCGAAACTCGTACTCGAAGTGCAGCAGCACCTCGGCGAGAACCGTGTCCGCACGATCGCCATGGACGCCACCGACGGACTGACCCGCGGCACGAAAGTGACCAACACGGGACGGGCCATCTCGATGCCCATCGGGGAGGACATCCTCGGCCGCCTGTTCAACGTCGTCGGCGAAGCCATCGACGGGATCCCGCAGCCCAAAGCCGGTGAGCGTCGCCCGATCCACGCCGCCCCGCCGCCGTTTGATCAGCTGTCGACGAAAGTCGAGATGCTCGAGACGGGCATCAAGGTGGTAGACCTCCTCGAGCCCTACGCTCGTGGCGGAAAGATCGGTCTCTTCGGTGGTGCCGGTGTAGGCAAGACCGTTCTGATCATGGAGCTCATCAACAACATCGCCAAAGGACACGACGGTCTGTCCGTGTTTGCCGGCGTCGGTGAGCGTACCCGTGAAGGAAACGACCTCCTCCGCGAGATGCTGGAATCGGGTGTTGTGAACTACGGCAAGGAATTCCTCCACTCCATGGAAGAAGGCGGCTGGGATCTGTCCAAAGTGGATCCGGAAGCCCTCAAGACTTCTTCGCTCGCCCTGGTCTTCGGCCAGATGAACGAGCCCCCGGGAGCCCGTGCCCGCGTGGCCCTCTCCGGACTGACGATTGCCGAGTACTTCCGCGACCTTGGTGGTCGTGACGTGCTCTTCTTCGTCGACAACATTTTCCGCTTCACGCAGGCCGGTTCGGAAGTTTCCGCCCTCCTCGGTCGTATGCCTTCAGCCGTAGGATACCAGCCGACGCTGGCCACGGAAATGGGTGAGATGCAGGAGCGCATCACGTCCACCAAGAACGGTTCGATCACCTCGGTACAGGCCGTTTACGTGCCTGCTGACGACCTTACCGACCCGGCTCCGGCCACGACGTTTGCCCACCTCGACGCCACGACGGTTCTTTCCCGTCAGATCGCTTCGCTGGGTCTCTACCCGGCCATCGATCCGCTGGATTCCACGAGCCGCATCCTGGATCCGCGTATCCTCGGGGACGACCACTACAACACCGCCCAGGACGTCAAGAACCTCCTCCAGCGCTACAAAGAGCTGCAGGACATCATTGCCATCCTCGGTATGGACGAGCTCTCCGACGAGGACAAACTGGTCGTTGGCCGTGCCCGTCGTGCACAGCGCTTCATGAGCCAGCCGTTCTTCGTGGCCGAGCAGTTCACCGGCAACCCGGGCAAGTACGTCAAGATCGAAGACACCATCCGCGGTTTCCGCATGATCCTGGACGGCGAACTCGATCACCTGCCCGAAGGCGCCTTCACCTACAAGGGAGCCATCGAGGAAGTCATCGAAGCCGGCGAGAAAATGCTGGCCGAAGCCGCCGTCGAAGCCTGATCCACGCCGGCGTCCACCCTGATCCGCATCCGACATGCTCGTAGACATCGTTTCTCCTTCGGGCCGCGTATTCAGCGGCGAAGCCGTCCGCTTCAAGGCGCCGGGTGTTGAGGGTTCCTTCGAGGTCCTCAAGAACCACGCTCCCATGCTGGCCGCCATCGAGATCGGTACGATCGTCGTGACCGGTGTGGATGGGAAGCCCATCACGATTGCCACCTCCGGTGGGTTCGTGGAAGTGCAGAACAACGCCGTGACGGTGATTGCCGAAACGGCCGAAATGGCTTCGGACATCGATGTGGAGCGCGCCAAGGCTGCCGAACAGCGCGCTGTTCAGGCGCTGGCGGACGCAGATCCCGAGAGCAAGGAGAAAATGGCCAAGGCGCTCGACCGCGCCCGTAACCGTCTGCGCGCAGCCATGGGTACGGTGGGCAGCCGCTGATTGCTGCCCTTCAGCCTTTCAAGGAGCGCGCCCGGCCGATG
>JAQCDI010000289.1 GCA_027620595.1 Bacteroidota bacterium
CCTGCGGCCCGCTTTGAATTGCTTGGGTAAGCAAGGGGGAAAGATCATGTTGAGCCCGGTTGTCCCATGGACAGAGGGCTCAACTCATGTGATCTAGAAACCGCCCATGCCGCCCATGCCATCCATACCGCCACCGCCACCAGGCATCGGTGCCTCCGGCTCGGGGCGATCGGCGATGACCGCTTCCGTGGTCAGGAGCAGACCGGCAACCGATGCGGCGTTCTCGAGCGCCGTGCGGCTGACTTTGGTCGGGTCCACAACGCCGAATTCCGTCATCGAACCGTAGACTTCCGTCTGGGCATTGAAGCCGAAGTCGCCTTCGCCTTCGAGGACTTTCTGGACGACGATCGAGCCTTCGAGGCCAGCGTTGGCTGCAATCTGGCGAAGCGGCTCTTCGAGCGCACGACGCACGATGCTCACACCGATACGCTGGTCTTCGTTGTCCACCTGGACGCCTTCGAGGCCTTTGATGCCACGCAGGAAAGCAACACCGCCACCCGGTACGATGCCTTCTTCGATGGCAGCGCGCGTGGCGTGGAGGGCATCCTCGACACGGGCTTTCTTCTCTTTCATCTCGGGCTCGGTAGCTGCTCCGATGCGCAGAACGGCAACACCACCGGCCAGTTTGGCCAGGCGCTCCTGCAGTTTCTCGCGATCGTAGTCGCTGGTCGTGGATTCGATCTGCTGCTTGATCTGACCCGCACGGGCTTTGATCTGTGCGGCATCACCGGCACCGTCGACGACGGTCGTGTTGTCCTTGTCCATGACGACGCGCTTGGCGTTGCCGAGGTAGTCCAGCGTGGTGTTCTCGAGCTTGTAGCCTTTATCCTCGGAGATGACCGTTCCACCCGTGAGGATGGCGATATCTTCGAGCATGGCTTTGCGGCGATCACCGAAGCCCGGAGCCTTGACGGCGGCGATCTTCAGCGTTCCACGCAGTTTGTTGACCACGAGGGTGGCCAGGGCTTCGCCTTCCACATCCTCGGCGATGATGACCAGCGGGCGTCCCATCTGGGCCACTTTCTCCAGGACGGGCAGGAGATCCTTCATGGCGCTGATCTTCTTGTCGTGGATCAGGATGAAGGGATCGTCCATGATGGCTTCCATCTTGTCCGGATCCGTGACGAAGTAGGGGGAGAGGTAGCCGCGGTCGAACTGCATGCCTTCGACGACCTCGAGGGTCGTTTCCATGCCTTTGGCTTCTTCGACCGTGATGACGCCTTCCTTGCCGACGCGCTCGAATGCATCAGCGATGTCGTTGCCGATGGCTGCCTCGTTGTTGGCCGAGATCGTGGCGACCTGGGCGATCTTGTCGCGGTCCTGGATCTCCTTGCTGATCTCGCGCAGGTGAGCCACGACGGAAGCAACGGCTTTGTCGATGCCGCGCTTGAGGTCCATCGGGTTGGCACCGGCCGTGACGTTCTTCAGGCCGGTGGCCATGATGGCCTGGGCCAGCACAGTGGCCGTCGTGGTACCGTCACCGGCTACGTCCGATGTCTTGGAAGCGACCTCCTTGACCATCTGGGCGCCTACGTTCTCGATCTTGTCTTCGAGTTCGATCTCTTTGGCCACCGATACACCGTCCTTGGTGACGGTCGGGGCGCCGAATTTCTTCTCGATGATGACGTTGCGGCCTTTGGGTCCGAGCGTCACTTTCACCGTATCGGCCAGCTTGTCCACGCCCCGTTTGAGGGCGGCACGAGCGTCCGTATCAAAAATGATTTGCTTAGCCATGGGATTCTATGGGTTATCGTTCGTGAACGATGCGGATGCCCACATGGGCATCGGGTGAGCAGAGGGGCAGATCAGCCGTTGACGATGCCGAGGATGTCGGACTCGCGCATGATGAGCACGTCGTCGCCATCCATCGTGATTTCGGTGCCGGAATATTTGCCATAGAGCACCGTGTCGCCTTCGCTGACCGTCATGTCGATTTTGTTACCGTTCTCGACTTTGCCGGGACCTACTGCGAGGACCGTTCCGCGCTGCGGTTTTTCTTTGGCGGTATCGGGGATGAAAAGTCCGCTGGCCGTTTTCTCTTCGGCCGGCTCGGGCTTGACCACCACGCGATCGCCGAGAGGTTTGATGCTAGCCATGGTATGCTGCCTCTGATGACTGTTGGATTTGAATGATTCGGACGACCTTTGGCACTCAAGGTGGGAGAGTGCCAATGATCAGGCAAAATGAAACCGGGAAGATGGGTCATCTGCCGGAAGAACATTAGAACCGGTCCGAAGGCCGAGCGGTTCCGGCTTCGGGTGGCAGGGAAACCTCCAACGGGGCCTTCTGGGTGGCCGAGCGGATTAAAAAATCGTGAACAGGGCCGGGCTGAACCCGTTGGGGAAGGGGCCTGCACCCATCGGGCGACAGAACCGGCACCATGGATGCCGGTTCTACCCGTATCCAGACGGTACTTCTGTGGCCTTCATCCATCCCCATCGGTTCCATCGCAACGGACTGCTTTTGACGGCGGGCCTGGGGGTGTTGGTGGCATTGACCCTGCTGCCACCCTTTGTTTCGCCGGAGGCGGCAAGCCTTGTAATGAAGGCCTTCTCCTCCGTGTGTCACCAGTTGGCCGACCGATCATACCACATCGATGGCACCCAGGTGGCCGTTTGCCATCGGTGCCTCGGTGCGTATGTCGGCCTCTTAATCGGGGTGTTGCTCTTCCTGCTGTGGGGATCCTGGCCGACCCGGCTTCGTCCGCTGACGGTTCTGATGGTGGGCGCGCTGCCCGGCGTTGTGGACTGGTCGGGAGATGTGCTCGGGTGGTGGGTCAACACGCCGCTCTCCCGCGTGGCTACGGGCGCGTTCTTCGGGCTGCTGGCCGGGACCATCCTGGCTTCGGCCGTGCTGGGCGATCGGAAGCGGTCATCCGGATCGGCCCGACAGGAAGTGTGAGGAATGACCCGCCCCGGATGGCCGTCTGATTCGTAGCTTTGTTCGAACACTTGTATTCCAACCACCGCCTGAGGCCATGCCAGATACCAAACAGTCCCTCATTCTCGGAGCCCTGGTTTCCGGGATCCTGAGCACGTCCTATCTCAGTCTCATCAACGTGTTGTGCTGCATGGGGGTGATCGCCGGCGCGCTGGTGGCCGTGTGGCATTATACCGAGACCAACGAACTGACCATTTCGACCGGTAAGGGCGCGGGCATGGGCGCCATGGCCGCCATCGGTGGTGCCATCATCGCCATGGTCCTGAACCTGGTCCTGATCCAGATGGGCATCCGCCACGACCTGGCCATGGTGGAATTCATGATGAACCGCTTGGGCGATTCCATGCCTCCCGAGCAGCTGGAATCCATGGAAGCGCAGCTTGAAGCGCCCTTCGAAATCGGTCCCTATCTGCTGAATGGCGTTCTCGGGACAGGTATTTCCGCCATTTTTGGAGCCATCGGAGGTTCGATCGGAGCCAAGGTCTTCAAGAAAGGCGGGGAT
>JAQCDI010000290.1 GCA_027620595.1 Bacteroidota bacterium
GGAAGGTTGGCGGCCCGCGCGCGTTTCTGTGCCCCCTGGATCAGTTGGATTCGGGCGCTCCGGGCGGCGGCGGCATCACCTCATCCTGGGCCGCGATGCGTTGCCCGCGCGGCTCAGGAAGCGATACATGCACGAGGATGGCCATGCCCAGGATGGCAATGGCGCCTGTGACCGTGTTGGATACGTACCCGTATTTGACGTAGGCCAGTCCAGCCACAGCTCCGCCGATGCCAATCCCGACCTGGCCGATGGCCACCGCCAGGCTCAGAAGCGCTCCACGACGCTGTTCCTCCACCAGGGCGGTCATAAGGGATTGCAAGGGGCTGATGCGCAGGGCGAACATGACCATGGCAAAGCCGAAGAGGACGTAGGCCATGAACATGGATGTCGTGGCAAACGTCGTCAACACCATCACGACGGCCAGGCCGAGACAGGACACGATGATGAGCGGTTTTCGGCCCGTACGGTCGGAGAGCTTACCGGCCGAGGGACCCGCGATCACGTTGGCGATGCCTCCTACGAAGAAGAGCGAGGCGATGGCGGTAGCCTCGACGCCCAGGTGGGATTCGAGCCAGGTGGGCAGGTAGATCACGTAGAGCCCGATGCTGAAGAACATCAGGAAGTAGGTGGCGCTGGCCGCCACGACCACCTTTCGTCCGAGCAGCTCACGGTATCCGGCGATGGCCGACTTGAGGGTGAGCTTGTTCGTGTCCCGTTGCACATCGGGCTGTGGTACGTAGAACCAGATCAGGACGGTGGTCATCGACATCGTGCCGGCAAACATCAGGAACGCCCCTTTGAAGCCGAACCAGTCGGCCAGCAGCGTTCCGATGGGAATGCCGATGATCTGCCCGACGGCAATCCCGCTCATGACCCAGCCGTTGGCCCAGCCACGCTTGTTGTAGGGGAAGTAGTCCCCCACGTAGGAAACGGCCGCGCCGCTGAGCATTCCGCCCGCTGCGCCGGCGGCGGCACGCACGGTCAGGAGCTGGGTGAAGTTGTCGGCAACGCCGTGCAGCCAAAGGGCAACGGCCATCGAACCACATCCGAGCAGGATGACCAGACGCCGTCCGAACTTGTCCGAAATGGGTCCGATGATGAGCGCAAAAATGCTCAGGAAGACCGCATACGACGTGATGAGCCAGCCCTGAAGGGCTTCAGGAATGTTGAGCGCTTCACCGATCCGCGGCAGAATGGGGGAAACGATGATCACCTGACTGCTGGCGGAAAACACCATCAGCCAAAGGGCGAACAACACCAGATAGGGGTGGGAGTGGTCTCTCCGGGCCATGCGGCGGCGCGCAAGAAGGATGGGTTCTGCCGGGTGATCGGAGCCGCAGCGTCCCGGTGCTGGTGCTGGCGCGGCAGCACAGTATACGCATTCCTGCCGGGGAAGACGTACCAGCCGGGGACAAACGAAACGGGGCGGCCATCTTTCGATGGCCGCCCCGCTTGACCCGCACGGGCGGGCGAACATGACGCAACGGAGAGGAATGGAGCGACCCCGTCATCCCTGGGGGATCGTCCGCTCCGGTTACTTGAGCAGCGTCATTGTTTTCGATATCGTTCCTGCTGCCGTCTGCAGACGATAGATGTACATGCCCGAGGCCAGGTTGCTGGCATCAAAGCTGGCCTGGAACGTACCGGCTGCCTGAACACCATCGACAAGCACAGCAATCTCACGACCCAATACGTCGTGTACCGAAAGGCGTACGTCCGTCGTCTGCTGCAGACGGAAGGAGATGGTGGTCGTCGGGTTGAACGGGTTCGGGAAGTTCTGGGCCAGTTCTACCTGCTGCGGAAGCTGTGCAAAGCCATCTTCCACGTCCACTGTCTGACCCGTGGCAATATTGCCCAGATATCCGTTGGCATCCAGAGCCGTCCAGCCTGCCAACCAGTTGGCACGGCCAAAGGCGCCGACGTAGTCAACCGGGGTGTAGAAGGCATCGGCAGGATAGGCTGCGCGATCCATCGTGAAGGCCGGGCTGTTGCCCGTCGGACGCGGATCCAGTCCACCCGAAGGCGACGTCGAGCGCTCGATTCCGGCCAGTGCAGGATCCTCGACCACGTTGCCATTGGCCACGAGGTAGTCGATGATGGCCTGCTGGTTGGCAAGACCCGGATTGACGAACTGGCTCGGGCTGTTGCCCGCACCGAAGCCGAACCACAGGTTGTGCGTCAGGCCCAGATCGCCGGCTTCAAAACGCTGACGGCTGTCGAGTGGCTTGCTGCCCGTGTTGTCGATGTCCTCGATCGTCAGGGCGTGGCCACCCGAGGTGGAGTTGTAGTCCGTAAAGATCGAGTTGTGGTAGAACCCACCCGTGTTGTCACGGAACATGAGCATCTCGCCACGGTCGCCGTCAGGCGTGTTCGAAACACCGCCACCGACGTAGGTCGCGTTGAAGATGGTCGGCTTGGCAAACGGCTCCGTGTTCTCGTCGCCACCGGCTCCATCCTGCTCGGCAGCCGCACCGGCTTTGTCCGTGCCCTGCAGTGCAAACCAGAACTGGCCCTTGCCGCGCCATCCCTGATCCCAGTCAATGGCATCGTCCGAGTTGAAGGCCGATACGAAGTATTTCAGGTTGACCGTGCCGCCAAAGAACTCGACACCATCGTCGCCCGAAGAGTAGGACTCGATGTACTCGAGAACCGTACCCGAGCCGACGCCACCCAGCGTAAGACCCTGGATCTCGTTGCCGTCGGATTCACCGATGTTGATACCAGTGTGGCGGATCGATACGTAGCGCATGATACCCGAAGAATCCGAGTCGTCATCGCCGCCGTACTCGGCACGCGTGTCGCCATCGGCAACCAGCTCGTTGACACCTTCGATTTCCTTGTAGTTGCCAGCGCTGTCACCGGCGTTGTTCGTGCGGGCACGACCGAGCAGGACGATACCGCCCCAGAGGCCGCGGTCTTCGTACGTCAAAAGGTCAGCACTGGAAATGTTGTCCTGGACCGAAGTGAAGATGACGGGGCTTGACGCCGTTCCTTCCGCAAAGATCTTTCCACCGCGAGCCACGACGAGGGCCGAGGCGTTCGTGCTCTGGCCGTCTTCGGCCTTAACAACCGTGCCAGCATCGATGTGCAGCTCGGCACCGTCTTCGACGATGACCAGGCCGCTCAAGACGTAGACATTGTCGGCCGTCCAGCGAACCGTTTCACCGGCATTGATGCTGGCATCCGTGACGGTAACCGTCGGGCGTGCTTCGACGTCGGCATTCGGCTTGGCAAAGTAGCCCGAAGCATCCAGTGCGGTCCATCCGAGGGCCCAGTTGCCGCGACCGAAGGCACCGACATAGTCAACTGGGGTGTAGAAGGCATCGGCAGGATAGGCTGCGCGATCCATCGTGAAGGCCGGGCTGTTGCCC
>JAQCDI010000291.1 GCA_027620595.1 Bacteroidota bacterium
TGGGCAAGGGCTTGCTCCGGATCCAGTCCAATGGCCACCCTGGCTGCTGAGGCGGCTTTCGCGTACGCTTCCAAGCGGAACCATGCCAACGCCAACTTGGCCTGGATTCCGGCCGAATTCGGGTTTACCCGGGAGGCCCGCTCCAGCATCCCGGCTGCCTCTTCATCCAGCTCGAGGTTCAGATACAGGGAACCCAGATTCTCGAGAACGTCGGGGTGATCCGGTGATCGCCGCGAGGCCGTTTCCAGGATGTCCCGTGCCTGTTGAATCCTGCCTGTCTGCAGCATTACGAGCCCGAGATTGCTCAAGGTACCGCCATGGAGGGGGTCAAGGGAAAGGGCACGAAGCAGGTGCCGCTGCGCATCGTCCAATCGGCCCTCCTGCAAGGCAAGCGTACCCTGGTTGTACCACCCGTTGAGATTCCACGGTTCTGTTTTCGCCACCTCCTCATAGGCTTCTTTCGCCTCGGTCAGCCGTCCGGAGGCCTGCAGGAATCTCCCATAGTTGATCCGGATATCCGACATGGCCGGCTGTAGGCGGAGAGCCTGCTTGTAGAGCCGCTCAATGGCGCCGGTGTCACGGACACCTGCCTGTTCGTATGCCTGCGCCAGGGCATTGAGTCGCTCCACCTTGTCCGGTTCGAGGCGGACGGCTTCCTCCAAGGATGGGATGGCCGTGGAGGCACGGCCCCGCATCAGGTGGGCATATCCGTGCAGATAGCGGGCTTCACTCTGGACGAAGCCGTCCGCAAAGACATTGTCCAGCAACGAGATACCCCGGTCCATCAGTTCAGGAATCCCACCCTGTTCTCCCCGGATGATGTAGGCCATACCTTCGTACAACCGTGACTCGGAATCTCCACGACGATCCCTTTCAAAGTGGGCCACAAGTACATCATGATCACCCGCAGCTTCGGGCCTTGCGACATCCTCCTTTCCAATCACCCGGATGAAGTGATCCGTGAAAGCTGAATGGGGTGCCTCCCGCAGATCGGCCTTCGGCATGTGGCACTCTACACAATTGGCCTGCGCTGTATGCACGGGCATCGGCCCTCCTGCGTCGATCGCATCCAGCGAAGTGGATGCATGACAGGACAGGCAGGTCGCATTGAAATAGCTGTCCCCTTCGGCCCGGAATCCTTCGTGCGGATCATGGCAAGTGGTACACTCAAGTGGCCGCCCCGTATCCAGGGACTCGATGAAGCACTCGCTTCGCATCATCCGGTCTGCATGGGAAATCACGGAAATCCCTTCCTCAGCTTCTTCCTGGCCATTGAAAATGGCCACCCAATCCTGCAGATGTTCCGAAGGTCGGAAATCATATGCATTCCGACCCTCCCGCAGAATGGATACCGTTCCGTTGAGATGACATTGCTGGCATACATCCAACCGGCGTTCCAGGGACAGATGGGCCGGATTGATGATGGTCAGGTCGGGAGACCCTTCAGGTGGATCCGAGACCAGACGGGCCTCCACGTGTGGCGCTCCCGGGCCATGACAGCGTTCGCATCCGATTCCGCTTGGCATGCTGTCATACTTGCCTGACGTCTGTTCAACAGGATCGGGATAGCTGTTGTGACACGTCATGCATCGATCTGCAATCTTGCGGTCGAACCGCTTGTTGGCCACACGATACCCGGGACTGAAGTCCCAGCGACCTTGTTGGGTGTACCAAGTGACCGGCAGCTCATAGAACCAGCCATTTTCCTCGACGAGGTAGGTACGCGCGGACGTGCCGGAACCGACTACCCACTCCATATGGCGGGCCAATTCGTGCACCCTATTCCCATTTCCGTCCAGCAAGTACTCGATCTGGTAATACCCGGAATCGGAAACCACGGTTGCATAGTGCAGCCCGGTTGTCGAGTCCACCACGACCTCTGATCCAAAGGATTCGACCGCTACCTCCGATGTCAGTCGGAACATGGATTGCGCCATGCCATGATCCTGGAAACCTTGGTATTGGACTTCGTGACAATCCGCACAGACGGCATCTCCGACGTAGGCAGCGGTTGGGTCCAGATTGAGGAAAGCCGGAACCGCACCCTCTCCTGTTCCGGAATCGGCATTGGTGGAACAGCCAACAGCCGCCCCCAATGAAGCAATGAATACAGAGAGGACCAACAGGGAGCGCATGTGCGCAGCGGGATTGGGGCCGGGGATAATAAAGAGTGGGGTGGATACTGCGATCATCGATCGCAGGATCCACCCCACTCCAAGGCCAATCAGCTGAGTCAGCCGATCACCACTGGTCGACCTACAGGTCGATGGCAGCCGTGATCATGGAGACATTGCTGAAGTAGTCGGTCGAACGCAGGGCGTAGTCCACCTGCAGGCGCGTACCGGACAGGTCCAGATCCACACCAGCACCGAAGTTGGTGCCCGTGAAGAAGGACAGGTCCTGATCGCCCACGATGTCCATACCGCCGCGCAGGTAGAGCATGTCGAACAGGCCGACTTCTACGCCACCCGAGTACTGGTCCTGATCGAACGAGTTCGAACGGAAGTTACCCAACACCGTCACGACAGCTCCTTCGGCCATCTGACGCGTGTAGCTCACACCGAAGTTGAGCAGGGAGGGAAGGCCTACACCTTCGCTCTCGAGCACAACAGCGTTGTTGGCGGCGTTGCCTGCCTGCGTCGGCAGCTGCACCTGGCGCACCATACCTACACCCGAGTACTGGATGTCCGTACCGATATTCTTGAGCGATACACCCAGACGCAGACCCGATTCGCCAACGACATAGGTCATACCCATGTCGACAGCAACGGCGCTGGCCGAGACATCGTCAATCGTCTCGCTGACCACCTTGAAGGTGGCACCAGCCGAGATACGATCGGTGAAGACACGGGCGTACGTAAGACCGGCCGTGATGAAAGACGCATTGTAGGTCACCGAGGAGATCTCCGGGGCGATTTCCGTCTGAAGCGGAATATCACCGAAGTCCCACGAGTTGACATGGAATGCGATGTTGTTGTTACCGAAGCTCTGCGCCACACCGAAGTAGCTGACGCCGATATCGGCTACGTAGTCCATGCGGCTGAAGATGGCCGCCGTGCCCGAGTTGAGCGCAAGACCAGCCGGGTTCGAGATGAGCGCTTCCAGGCCGTTGAGACCCGTAAGACCGCCCGTCAGCGAAGCGCCGAGCGAAGCGCTGCGTGCCGTCACCGGCACCAGCAGCTGGGAAGCTCCGGCCGTACCACGACGACGGTCGTCCCCAGCATTCGCGTCCAGCACACTCATGCCCAGCATAGCCACGACTACGAGCGCGTTCAGAAAAATTCTGGACAGCTTGTTCATATCCAATTTCCTCCTTGTAAAAATCAAGTTCGTCATGATGCGTATTCAGCGAGCTTTC
>JAQCDI010000292.1 GCA_027620595.1 Bacteroidota bacterium
CGCCGAAGCTTGCGGCCAGGCTGAACAGGACACCCAGTACGGCAAACCGGATGACGGCGCGATCCTTCACGGGTCAACGACGAGTTGTTGCAGTCGTTCAGGATAGGTACGTACACCGTATCGCTGTCGGAGATCTGTCAGGATGCGCTGTTCAAAGACGCCCTGGACTTCGTTGATGACTTCGGGTCGGGCCTCATCGAAGGTCATCTCCCGGGCTGCATCGGTACCTGAATGGTAGAGGGCTATCCATCCACGGTTGAAAGAACGCGCATCCGAGACCTGTCCTTCTTCGAGGGTCAGGACTTCGTCGAACATCGAACCTGTCGGTTCGGTAACGAACGTCGTGTCCGCGCGGAGCATGAGCGTGGAGTCGGCATCCGACGCGATGAGCGCTTCATCGATGCCGACCGAACGTACACGTTGCACGAACTGCTTCAACGCCGATTCATTGGGGGAAGAATAGCTGACCACGCGAACCCGGTCCGGGAATTGATACGACGCCCTGTTGGCCTCCCAATGGGCCAAGAGAGCCGTGGTGTCCGAAGACGCTCCGTTCCATACCTCCTGCTCCATGAAGCGGAACAGGAGCAGACCATCCCGGAAATCCTGCATCGTGATGGCAAATTCGTCATCCCGTCGCTCGAGCCGGTCGATCTCGTAGTCGATGGCCCGATCATCCAGCCATCGGTCCACATAGTCCATGACCCGGCCCCGCGTGTCTGCGTTGGCCTGCATGACGGTGCTGCGGAAAAAGGCGGAAAACTGCGCCACCGTCAACGTCGAGTCGGCAAACCGGACGAAAGGTTCGTCCGAGTACGGAGACTGGAAATCAGGAGCCGCCATCCAGCGTACGAGGGAGTCGACCCGCATGGTGGTGGCCCATTCATCGACACGGGCGGTATCCACCCAGGTGTCTACAGAGGCGCGGATGGAGGCGGCAAATGCATCCTGGGCGGCCTGGAGGCGGGGCATCTGACTGACCCGGTTCTTGAGGGTCTCGTACTCCTCCTCGAACGTGCCAAGCGGAAACTCTTCCACGAACTGGATGAAATGGTAGCCATAGATGGTCCGGATGGGGCCGGTCCAGTCGCCCTTGGATTCCAGCGAATAGGCTGCATCCCGGAACGAGAACGGAAGCCCGGCATCGAGGCTCAGCCTGCCGATCTCTCCGCCCTGGTTGGCGGAATTCTGATCCTCGGAGAACCGGGCAGCGGCTTCCGAGAAGGCCAATCCTGATTCGAGGCGCGTACGGATGGAATCCAGCTTGGACTCGGTGGCGGCCTGGTCGGCTGGAGTATTACCCTGGACACGCACCATGATGTGGGCCAAGGTCCGTTCCGCAGGCATCGGTATGCGGTCCGAGACCTGAAGGATGTGGTATCCGAACTGGGTCCTGAAAATGGGGCTCACGCCGCCGACCGGGGTGTTGAACGCCATGTCCTCGAAGGCTTCCACCATGCGGCCACCACCAAAATAGCCCAAGGCACCCTGATACCCGGCTGTCCCCGGGGCGCCCTTGGCTGAAGGATCCTCGGAGAACTGGGCTGCCAATCGGCCAAAGGAGGATCCGGCCACCACGCTGTCCCGGATGGCTGAAAGGCGCTCAAATGCGGCAAGCGTGTCGGTCGGTGAAGCGCTCGGCTCCAATCGAATCAGGATGTGCGCAGCTTCTACGGCCTCTTTGCGCCGGTCGTACATCTCGCGCACCAGGGGTTCGTAAATCTGGTGCTCGAACAGGTACGGCCGCGCCAATTGCATGCGGTACTGCTGGATTTCCTCCTGCAGCCCCGCCTCCTTGTCCATCCCCAACCGCCGTGCTTCCATCACCTTGAGGCGGAAATCGACGAAACGATCGAGGAAGTCCTCATAATCGGACAACATGGGGGACAAATCGGCTGAAACGCGTCCGTTACGGTCAAAATTGTCCTGGAACGCATCCAGCGTGATGGGCTCTCCGTCGAGCCAAGCCACGATCTGGTCATTTCCGTCGGTTCGGGTATCGGATGTCGCGCTCGGCATATTCGAGGACGAACATCCGGTAGCCAGGAGGGCAGCGAGCATGCCGAGCACTGCGATGGATCGGGTGCGAATCGGGAAGATCATCCTGTAGGGACTTTGGTCAAGGGGTCAAACAAACACACGGGCGGGTCGGAAAAGACCGCGGCGTCCACGCCCTCCTCTACGGGATGGTTCCATTCGGGCCAAAAGGGCACCGACAAATCCCGGAATGCATCGGCAACTTTACACGACCTTCACGGTCCAACTTTTGAACCAGAGTCATAACTGCCGTCGGCACACCCGGAGCAGGAAGGGCAAATCCAGGGAATCAACCGCGTTCATGACGGAACAGACGCTCATAGAATCGTTCCGGTCCGGCGACGAATTCGCATTTGTCGGGCTGAACAACCGGTACAAAGGACCGGTGTACGCTTTCTGCTACAAGATGCTGCTGGATTCAGACGCGGCCAAGGATGTCATGCAAGAGACCTTCCTGCGGGTCTATGAGAACCGGGACCGCCTGATGAAGTCGGATGCGTTCAAGTCCTGGCTGTTCACCATTGCACGCAATCAGTGCCTGAATTCGATCAGGCGCACCGGCCGGCACGTTGCGCTGCCGGATGCCAAGGATCTGCCACCCGTGGCAGATACACCGTTCACGCAGATGGAGAAGTCGGAACAGGTTCGCTTCGTGACGAGGTTCCTGGAGTCCCTTCCTCCCGAATACCGGGAGGTAATCATCCTCCGGGAGTACCAGAATCTCTCGTATGAGGAGATTGCGGCGGTTACCAGGAGTACGCTGAGTGCCGTAAAATCCCGTCTTTTCAAGGCGCGCCGGAAATTGGCCCAGCAAATGGAAGCCGCCATGCAGGCCTCGGAGGGCGACGCTCGCGCCGCTCTCGCCAAGGTCGGCCATGCCTCATTGAACGCAAACTGATGGGCCCATCGTTGTCACGCAAGGAGATGCCCCATAGCACCCCGGATACCGCCGAATGGGATCCCATGGAGGAGGAGCTCAACCTGTTCCTCGATGGTGAACTGCCGTTGGAGCGGCAGGGTGCGCTCTATGCCCATCTGGCCGAGCGCGTCGAGGCCCAATCGTTCATGGACCAGGTGCTGCTATTCCGCCGCATGAGTCGGCAGGAGTATCTCGACGTCCCGCCGGCAGTGGATGAATCCTTTTTTGCCCGTCTCGATGCGTTGAAATCGTCAGGAGAACGAGTCGATCGATTCCTGGAGCGGGAGCCCCTGTGGAATACCCGCAAGCCAGTCTCCCTGCGGGCTGCCATTGCCGCCGTCGTGGCGGTCTTCATGATCGGATGGTTGCTGCCACT
>JAQCDI010000011.1 GCA_027620595.1 Bacteroidota bacterium
AACCACAAGTTCATCCAGTTCCTCGGTCTGAATTTCCATCGCGAACGTTCCCAGAGCCGCATCCGAGCCTGCCAGCGTGAAGTTGTGCTGGATGGTGCGGAAGCCCACGAACGTGATCTGCAGCACGTACTCCCCTTCCGGGACCCGGCGCAGCGTGAAGGCTCCTTCTGCGTTTGCCGTGGCAAACTTGGTCAGCGTGGAATCGGCGGCCGTGAGTGCCACGACCGTGGCTCCCTGCAGGCCGACACCGGCTGAGTCCACGACCGCACCGGTCACATCGAACCGGTCCTGACGCGCCTGCGCATCCTGAGCGGGAACCATGGCAAGAACGGCCCAGAACAGCAGGGCACAACGAAAGAGAACGGAGAATCGGGACTTCATGTAAGGTCGGCGGGTTGGGTGTTCGCGGAACGGCTGCGTCTTCCGATCCGGACAACGGTTGCGGTCAGTTTCCTCGGATCACGAAGCGACCTCCGTTGCCCCTGCCGCCGAACTGGGCTTCCATCTCCTTGCGTTTCTCTTCGACGATGGCGTCGAACTCCTCCTGCGTCACTTTCTTGCCGTCCTGGGGCACCTCGATCGTGCCTTCGGCCAGATCCGCCAGGGCGATGTCCGTGGCCGTATAGGTAACGCGGCCTTCATCGAGGGTCAGCACCAGGATGGCGCCGGGGAGACCGTTGAATCGCTCGGGACCGACAGCAACCGGAATCTGGGGGCTGAACCAGGCTTCCACAGCCACGGTGTCCCGCATGGCCGTCGCTTTCTGCACGAGGTATCCGTTGAACTCGCTCTGCTCTCCGGTCAGCTTCCAGGAAAGCATCGGAACGTCATCCTCGATCAGGAAGGTGCGGCCCATGAAGTCCCGGCGATCGGTGATGCGCGCCTCGTCGTGATTGATGTACGTCACGTTCTGCTCTTGGGCACGTGCCATCCGGATCATCATACCGCCACCGCCGAAGGAGCGATCTTCCGCATCCTCCTGCTCCTCAGCGGCCTTCCAGACCGACTCCATCTCATTGAAATGGAGCACCATATTGGTCTTGTTTTCCGTGGGAATCTGGTCCCGCATCGATTCCATCTCGGGTGGCAGATTGATCTCGATCTTGATCACGCGATCGAAGGCAATCGTTCCCTGTTGCGCCATCGCGGCCGGAGCAAGGAAAAGGAGCAGGAGCGGAAGAAAACGTTTAATGGGTGTAGGACGGATTACTGGCGGGTGCGTGTGCACCACAGAAACGGAAGAGTCAGCGGAATATTGCGCGTCCCATGCAAGACCCGGAACGATTCTGCGCGTAACCCGGAGACGCGCGATTCACGGGTTCGATTCCCTGCTGACCCATTCTTGACATCATCCTCACGCGGCGGAATACCCCGTATTTTCGACGTCCCCTGCTCCTTCGACTTATATATTCCGTGCTTCCCCCGTGTATGAGGGGTTTACCCGTTCCACATGACCCATTCCGACCGTTCATGTCCGCTTCCATCACCCTGACTTTCCCCGACGGATCCACCCGCAGCTATGACAGCGGGATCACGGGATACGACGTGGCCGCCAGCATTTCCGAAGGCCTCGCCCGCATGGCGGTTTCCGTGGGTGTGGATGAAGAGACGTGGGACCTTTCGCGGCCGATCGAGAAGGACGCCGAGGTCCGCATCTTCACCTTGCGCGACAACGAAGGGTGGGCCACCTACTGGCACTCGTCGGCCCACCTGATGGCCGAGGCCTTGCAGGAGCTGTTCCCCGGGGTCAAGTTCGGCATCGGTCCCGCCATCGAGAAAGGCTTCTACTACGATGTGGATCTCGGAGATCGGCAGCTGACGGCGGCAGACCTGGAAGCCATCGAGAACAAGATGATGGAACTCTCCAGGAAGGATGCCGCCTATGAGCGCCGGGAAGTTCCGAAAGCGGAGGCCATCGCTTACTTCAAGGAAAAGGGCGACGAATACAAGCTGGAGCTCCTCGAAGACCTGGAGGACGGTTCGATCACCTTCTACACCCAGGGTGACTTCACGGACCTCTGCCGGGGCCCGCACATCCCGAGTACGGGACAGATCAAATTTGCCAAGCTGCTCAACATTGCCGGCGCCTACTGGCGCGGGGACCAGGATCGCAAGCAGCTGACCCGCCTCTATGGCATCACCTTCCCTAAGAAGAAGGAACTCGACGAATTCCTTGAGATGCTCGAACTGGCCCGTCAGCGGGACCACCGCAAGCTGGGCAAGGAACTCGAACTCTTCCATTTCTCGGCCAAGGTCGGTTCCGGACTGCCGCTGTGGCTGCCCAAAGGAACGATCCTGCGCGAGACCCTGACCGACTTCCTCAAGGAAGAGCAGATGCGTCGTGGTTACGAGCCGGTCATCACGCCGCACATCGGACGGCTGGAGCTCTACAAGACCAGCGGTCACTACCCGTACTATTCGGACAGCCAGTTCCCGCCGATGATGGACGATGAGGAGGAAGGCTACCTCCTCAAGCCCATGAACTGCCCGCACCACACCCAGATCTATGATGCGCGGCCCCGCTCCTACCGCGAGCTGCCGGTTCGCCTGGCCGAATTCGGTACGGTGTATCGCTATGAGCAGTCGGGTGAGCTCTCGGGCCTGACCCGTGTGCGCGGCTTCACGGTGGACGATGCCCACATCTTCTGCCGCCCCGACCAGGTCAAGCAGGAGTTCAAGGACGTGATCGACCTGACGCTGATGGTCTTCTCCTCCCTGGGCTTCGACAACTTCAAGGCCCAGGTGTCGCTTCGTGACCCGTCCAACAAGGAGAAATACGTCGGCGACGATGCCCAGTGGGACGCCGCCGAGCAGGCCATCCGCGAGGCGGCTGCAGAAAAAGGCCTCGACACGATCGAAATCGAGGGCGAAGCGGCCTTCTACGGACCGAAGCTGGACTTCATGGTCAAGGATGCCCTGGGCCGCGAATGGCAGCTCGGCACCATCCAGATCGACTACAACCTGCCCCAGCGCTTCGACCTCTGGTTTACGGGCTCGGACGACCAGAAACACCGCCCGGTCATGATCCACCGCGCACCCTTCGGGTCACTCGAGCGCTTCATCGGGGTCTTGATCGAGCACTGCGGAGGCAATTTCCCGACGTGGCTCTCGCCGCTGCAGGTCAAGGTGCTGCCCATCGGACAGGACTTCAACGCCTACGCGGAGAAGGTCACCAAGCGCCTGCTGAAAGCCGGATTCCGTGCGGAAGCCGACCTGCGGCACGAGAAAGTGGGGTACAAGATCCGCTCGGCCGAGATGCAGAAGACCCCGTACATGCTGGTTGTCGGACAGAGCGAAATGGACTCCGATTCCGTGGCCGTCCGGCGTCACGGTGCCGGGGATCAGGGTGTCGAAAAGGTGGAATCCTTCATCGCCCTCCTGCAGGCCGAAATCGATGCGGCTTTCGGGCGAACCGCGGACGAAGCCTGATTGCGCTGTTCATGCTTGGATTGCCTTCGATTTGTCCGTTGCCAAGGACGGGCAATTCATGAATCAAAACCCTAGATTCAGGGTAGTACTGTTTTATTTTGACGTCCCGATAACCAACCTCATTACTGTCATCGCTAAGGAAACAATCCGGGTAAACGACCGCATCAGAGCATCTGAAGTCCGCGTCGTTGACCCCAAGGGAAATCACGGAATCTATCCCGTTGAAGAAGCGCTTCGGATGGCCGAAGAGCAGGAGCTGGATCTGGTAGAGATCTCTCCCAATGCCGAACCGCCGGTTGTCAAGATCATGGATTATGGCAAATACCGGTACGAGCTGCAGAAGAAGGAGAAAGAAGCCAAGAAGAAGCAGCACACCATCGAATTGAAGGAAATCCGTTTCCGCCCCCATACGGACACCCACGATTTCAACTTCAAGACCAAACATGCCAAAGGATTCCTGGAGCAGGGACACAAGGTCAAAGCCTATGTGCAGTTCCGTGGCCGGGACATCATCTACAAGGACCACGGCATGGAAGTACTGGCCCGATTCATCCAGGAACTGGAAGACGTGGCCAAGATCGACCAGGCACCCAAGATGGAAGGTCGACGCATGACCACCATCCTCAGTCCGAGCAAGAAGAAGTAGTCCGCCGGAAAACGTGTCCTGACGGCATCCAATTCGACAGTTCTTGATCGAAGGACGGATTGCGATTGGAGTCCTGTTTTGTTAGTTTTCCCGGCTCACCCGTTATCCCGTCAAGGGACAACCCGGCAGCAGTCCCTGGACTGCCTTGCCAAGACAAGGCACTCGACATGCCCAAGATGAAAACCAACAGTGGCGCCAAGAAGCGCTTCACGACGACCGGCACCGGCCGTATCCGTCGGAAGAAAGCTTTCAAGAGCCACATCCTGACCAAGAAGTCGCCCAAGCGCAAGCGCAACCTGCGCGGAACGACCCTGGTCGACAGTGTTGATGAGCCGCGCATGCGGCGTCTGATCAACGCGTGACCTATCGCCTCCCTCGCCGCCTGCGGGCAGGTCAAGGGATTCAAAAGTGCAAACCACGTAGCCAACCATGCCTCGCGCAAAAAACAGAGTAGCCTCCCGCCGCCGCCGTAAGGCCATCATGTCGATGGCCAAAGGGTACTGGGGCCGCCGCCGCAACGTCTACACCGTTGCCAAGAACGCGGTCGAAAAAGCCCTTGGATACCAGTTCCGTGACCGGCGCGCACGCAAGCGTCAGTTCCGTAAACTGTGGATCACCCGCATCAATGCCGGTGCCCGCGTCAATGGCACGACCTATTCCCAGCTCATGGGATCCCTTCGCAAAGCCGATGTGCAGCTGAACCGCAAGGTACTTGCCCACTTGGCCATGCACGATCCCGAGGCCTTCGCCGCCGTCGTCAAGACGGGTAACTGAGCCCTCATGCTTTCGATGCCCTCCATCCTGACCCGTGCCCGATTTATGGGCTGCACTGCCTAATGCTGTAGCAGGCGGTGCGTCAGGATTCTTTCGGCATCCCAACCGCACGAGACAAGAATCCCGCCTCCCTCTACAGGACAGGCGGGATTTTTTTTGCTTGCCGGACACCGCGTGCCGGCCACCACTCAACCACCGCTCCACGCCGACCCCGACCGGAAATGAACGATTCCGAACGTTCCGTTGCCGAAGCTGCTGCCGACGCCCTCCGCCAGTTGAAAGAGGACATCGAAGGCGCTGTCCTTGACACGGCCGAGGCCATCGATGCCTACCGTATCCGCTATCTGAGCCGCAAACAGGGACAGATCACCGCCCTGATGAAACGCATCCCTGATGTGGCGCCCGAGGACCGGAAGGCTTTCGGCCAGGAAATCAATGCCGCCAAGGCCACCGTGGAGGAGCGCCTTGAAGCGGCCATGGCCGCGCTGGCGGGTTCTGCCACCCACCAGACGGCCCCTACCGACCTGACCCTGCCTGGCAGGTCCCAACCCGAGGGCAGCCTCCACCCCATCACGCAGGCCGCTCGCCTCATTACGCGGGTATTCGAGAGCTATGGTTTTTCGGTGGCGGAAGGACCGGAGATCGAGGATGACTGGCACAACTTCTCGGCCCTGAACTTCCCGCCCGACCATCCGGCCCGGGATATGCAGGACACGTTCTTCATCGAGGAGGCCGACAGGGAGCATGGAGGTATCCTGCTGCGCACGCACACGTCCCCGGTCCAGATCCGGGTGATGGAGGAGGTCATGAAACATGGTCAGCCTCCCATCCGCGTCATCGTGCCGGGCCGCGTCTACCGCAACGAGGCCATCTCCTACAAATCCTATTGTCTGTTCCACCAGGTGGAAGGACTATACATCGATGAAGGCGTCACGATGGCGGATCTCAAGCAGATCCTGCACGCCTTTGCCCGCACGCTCTTCGGCGAGGACGTCCGCATGCGGTTCCGTCCTTCGTTCTTCCCCTTCACTGAGCCCAGTGCGGAAGTCGACATCTGGTGGAAGGACGAGAATCTTCCCGGTGGAGGCCGTTGGATGGAAATCCTGGGCTGCGGCATGGTAGACCCCAACGTCCTCGAAGGTGTGGGCATCGACTCCGAGAAGTACACCGGTTATGCCTTCGGCATGGGCATCGAGCGCATCGCCATGCTGCGCTTCGGTATCGATGACATCCGCATCCTCTATGAAAACGACGTCCGTTTCCTCGAGCAATTCAGCTGATTCCCTCCTGACATGATCATCAGTACCAACTGGCTCAACGACTACATTGCCCACGGCCTGACGGACGACGAACTGGCCGATCGGCTGACCATGTGCGGTCTCGAGGTGGAATCGGTTGAAACCACCGGCTCTTCCCTGGAAGGCGTCGTCATCGGACATGTCCTGTCGCGGGAGGCCCATCCGGACGCGGATCGCCTGTCCTGTTGCACGGTGGATGTGGGTTCGGGCGAACCGCTGGACATCGTCTGCGGAGCGCCGAACGTGGCAGCAGGTCAACGGGTAGCGGTGGCCACCATCGGCACGACGCTGCACTTGCCCTCCCGGGACAACCCGACGGAGAAAGTGGCCGTAACCATGAAGAAGGCAAAGATCCGCGGACAGGAATCCCACGGCATGATCTGTGCCGAAGACGAACTTGGCCTCGGGGACGGACATGACGGCATCCTCGTGCTTGACGCCGATGCTCCGATCGGCACGCCGTTTTCGGTTTGGCTGGCCCGGAAAGGCGTTGCGCTGACCGATTCGGCCATCGATATCTCGATCACGCCGAACCGCCCGGACGCCATCAGCCACTTGGGCATTGCCCGGGATGTGAGCGCCTTGACCGGCAAGACGATCTGTGCGCCGAAGGTCGAGATTCCTGCGGTCGGCGGAAGCGTTTCGAAGCGCATGTCCGTCTCGATCGAAGCCCAGGATGCCTGCCATCGCTTTGTGGGCATCCTGGTAGAGGGTGTGGACATCCGGGAGTCCCCCGACTGGATGAAGCAGCGCCTGCAGACCATCGGCCTGCGTCCACGCAATGTGATCGTGGACATCACCAACTATGTGATGTTCGAATGTGGCCAGCCTCTGCACGCCTACGATGCCGACACCTTGGCTGGACGGTCCATCATCGTGCGTAAAGCCAAGGGCGGCAGCACGTTCACGACGCTGGATTCGAAAGAGCGCACGCTGCCAGCCGAAGCATTGATGATCTGTGATGCCGAACGCGAGATCGGCATTGCCGGCATCATGGGCGGCGAGAACACGGAAGTCACAGACCGAACCACAAACGTTTTCATCGAAGCGGCCTGGTTCGAGCCCTCGGGTATCCGCCGCACGGCCAAGGCGTTGGGGTTGCAGACCGATGCGTCCTACCGGTTTGAACGGGGTGTGGACGCCGAGGGACAAGCCTGGGCTGCCAAGCGGGCCGCCGACCTGATGGTCGAGCTGGCCGGCGGTACACTGGTCGACGGGATGATCGACGTACATCCCGTCCCCTACCAGGCCCCCGTGCTGCCGTTGCGCGCCCAGCGGGTCAAGGACATCGTGGGCGCCGATATTGCACCGTCCGAAATGACCCGCCTCCTGCAGGCCATCGGGTTCGGGGTTGCGCAAGCGCCCGGCGCTCCGCTGACCTGGCAGGTAACGGTTCCTTCGTTCCGGCCAGATGTCGAGCGGGAAATCGACCTGGTCGAAGAAGTGGCCCGTCTGTTCGGCTATGACAACATTCCTGAACCGACGCACTCCCGCTTGCCCAACTTCACGCCCGGAATGGCGGCTGATCGGCAGCGACGGGAGCAGTTGCGTGACGTCCTCTCAGGCCTCGGCTTCCGGGAGACATGCACCAACTCCATGCTGCCCACGGAAACGGCGGCACGCTTCAACGTAGCTTCGCTGCCGGCCGGTCGTTTTGCGGGTGCCGTGGTCGAGACGTTGAACCCGATCACGACCGAAATGTCGGCCCTGCGCCCTTCGTTGTTGCCTGGGCTGCTGAAAGTAGCGGGACACAACCAGAACCACGGACAGACGGCCATCCGGATGTTCGAATTCGGACGCGTTCATACGAAACGTGCAACGGACCGGACGCTCGTGGGCGACTATACCGAAACAGAAACCCTCCTCCTCCTGGCTACCGGCCACTGGGAAACAGGCGCCTGGAACCGGGAGGCCCGCGAAGTCGACCTCTTTGACCTGAAGGGCGTGGTGGACAGACTCATCGGCGCCCTTGGCCTGGAGCGGCCCCGCTACAAGGAGCGCGAAGCCGATGCGGTTGCGGCATGGGGCCTGGATATCCTGATCGGCAAGCGCTGGATCGGTAGCCTGCTCCGGGTGTCGGATGCCGCTGCTGACGGGTTTTCCCTGCGTTCGGCCGCCTTTGTGGCCGAGCTCGATTTCACGTCGCTTGCCGACGTCTCGTCCCAGACCCTGCGCCCCCGCTTCCAGGCTATCAGCCGATTCCCTGTGGTCGAAAGGGACATTGCCGTTGTGGTCGACGCCGCTCAGGCCGCTGGCCCGATGGTCGAAGCCATCCACCGGGCGGGTGGCGATTGGCTTCGTGGGGTAACCGTATTCGACCTCTACGAAGGTGAACATGTCGGCACTGGCCAAAAGAGCCTGGCGTTCGGCCTGCGCCTGGGCGCCGACCGCACCCTGCAGGACAAGGAAGTGGACAAAACCGTGGAGCGCATTCTCCGCACGTTGGATTCGGAGTTTGGTGCCAAACTTCGGGGATGATGCTATATTCTCCTGCGGGACGCGCAGCGTCCCGCAGGAATCCCCATGGTCTTTCCCCGTCCCGTCATGGCAGCCGATGCATCCCGCGATAACCGCGAGGACCCCGCCGCACAGCAAAGCATGTTCGGCGCCCGCGCCTCCGATTCGACCGGCTCCGGTCGTAAACGTGGCCCTTCCCACTTGGGACCCACGCAGGCCCTGGAACGGCTGCGGGATCGTATCGACCTGGCTGTCAAGGAACTGCACCGTCTCCGCGAAGAAAACGTCTCCCTGCACAAGGAACTCGATGCCCTGCGACGCGGGGGTCCTTCACCCTCCGATGGAACCGGGGTCCACTTCACCGAATCGGCCGATCAATTGCGCTCACAGCTCACGCGTTATATCGGCACGATCGACGAACTGATCCGCAAAGAGGAGTCCGCCACGAGCGCTCCGGAGGCCTGACCATGGACCAGTTGATTCCCATCCGGGTCCGCCTCCTCGGCAAGGATTACACCCTGCGCGTGGCCAAGGACGACGAACTGGCCACGCTGGAGATGGCGGAGTATCTCGACGCCAAGCTACGCGCCTTCAAGAAGGCCCATCCGGAGCAGTCCGACCTGACAGCCGCCATCATCACCGGCCTGGCCATCACGGAGGAACTCTTCGTGGAACGCGCCTCCCAACTGGACCCCGGAGATCACGTCAACGGCGTCCTGAGGGATCTGGAGAAGAAATTGTCAAAAGCCTTGCTGTCCTGAATCGGCGGTTCCAGGCCTGGTGGGCTGTGACCCGTGTTTCGAACCCCTACATGCACGCAGGGATATTCCGACAGCGCAAAGAACCATCCACCGACCGGTTTTCAGGGGACCCATCCCCTGGTACTGGCCTTGCCTCAGGCAGCGGATCTCCCTATCATGGGGGTGGGCGCGGCCCGTCTCAACACGATAAGAATCTAACACTTTCGTTGTAGGGAGCCACCCTTCGGACTCGGACAGCAGGCCCCAATCGCTTCGGCGATACGACTCTGGTCGACAGGGGACGTTGGAAGAGAAAGAGCGGCACCCATTTTGTGGGAAATTGAGATTCTTCCACATTTGAGGCGGGTTCGCGTCATTTTTTTGCCCTTCTGTCACGGCCGCCACCTGCCGTTTGGCCGGCCCCGGGCACTGTGCCGGATGTACTGACGCGTTCCCCTTGAAGCGCTGCCCACGCGCCACGGATCGGCCAAAAAGGCGTGAATACAGGCCGTCGCGTTGATCCGGACATCGATACCATCGTTTCGGGTCTATCTTTTCTTGCGTCCTTCCATTCACTCGGGACCTCCATGATCGGAACCATCGGCAAGCTGCTCATCCTCCTCTCCCTGGTGGCCGTCGTGCTTTCGGGAGTCACGTTCCTTCGATCCTCCCAATTGGACGACAGGGTGAGGGAATGGAAACGCATCGGCCGCATGGCCTGGTGGGTCATGACGGTCGGCACGCTGGGCGCCTTTGGCTTGCTGATCTTCCTCAACGTGACGCACGCCTTCGAGTACGCCTACGTCTATGAGAACACGGCCATGGATCTGTCCACAGACTATCTGGTGGCAGCCTCGTGGGCGGGACAGGAAGGGTCTTTTCTGCTGTGGATCGTAATGAATGCCCTGGTGGGACTGGCCGTAATGCGGTTCGCCCGGGAATACGAAGCGCCGGTCATGGCCATCATCGCGCTCTGCCAGGCGTTCCTGATTTCGATGATTGCCGGACTGCAGATCGGTCCCCTCCCCATCGGTTCCTCTCCGTTTGCCACGCTGTTGGAGAAATTCCCGGACGCTCCAATGATCCAGGCGGGAATCATTCCCACGGACGGCCAGGGACTGAACGACCTGCTGCGCAATTACTGGATGGTCATCCATCCCCCTGTGCTTTTCTCGGGGTTCGCCTCGATGATCGTGCCCTTTGCCTTTGCCGTAACGGCCCTCTGGAAGCGGCGCTACACCGAGTGGGTACGGCCCGCTCTTCCCTGGACGCTGTTTGCCGTCATGGCTTTGGGAGTCGGAATTGCGCTCGGAGGGTACTGGGCCTACATCACGCTGAACTTCGGTGGGTACTGGGCCTGGGATCCCGTCGAAAACTCGTCCCTGGTTCCCTGGCTGATCGGCATCGCGGCCATCCACACCATGATCGTACAGAAGCGATCCGGGCACAGCCACAAGGCCTCCCTTTTCCTGGCCATCGCCGCTTACATACTGGTCGTTTATTCCACCTTCCTGACCCGCAGCGGCATCCTGGGCGACATCAGCGTCCACTCGTTCGTGGATCTGGGCCTGTATAACCAGCTGCTGCTCTGGATCCTGACCATGGGACTGCTCGGATTCGGATTGTTCTTCGTGCGCATGGGCGAACTGCCCAAGCCGGAGAAGGAGCCCAATGTCCTTTCGCGTGAGTTCATGATCTTCGCGGGAGCCATGATCCTGACGGCGGTGGCACTCGTCGTTCTGCTCGGCACGAGTGCGCCCATCATCGGCCGGATTTTCCGGGACAATCCCTCGACCGTTCCCATCGATTTCTACAACAAGTGGGCCCTCCCGTTGACCATCCTGTTCCTGTTCCTGGCCGGTCTGGGCCAGCTGTTCTGGTGGAACAAGATGAAAGTGGAGACGGTGAACAAGGTGCTCTTCCGGCCCATCCTGCTCTCCTCGGTCTCCACCATTGCGTTCTTTTTCCTGACCCCGTTCCGGCTGCGTGCCGCTGAAGCGGCAGCCTTTGCCCAGGTGGGCACCGATGTTCTCCAGGCTGCAGGCCTGGCTTCCCTGGCCCAGACCTGGGCGCAACATGGCCCCTACCTGCTCATGTTGATCCTGGTGTTCGTGGCATTCTTCGCTTTCTTCGGCAATGCCGAGGTGATGTGGCGCATTGCCCGGGGCAACCTGAAACTGGCCGGTGGCGCCGCCACCCACATCGGTTTTGCCATCATGGTGGTCGGGATCGTAACCTCAAGCGGTCTGAACAATGCCATCGGACGCAACGGAGCGCAGTTGGGCGAAAGCAGGGATAATTTCATCCTCTCGCGGGGAGAGACCCGGGTGGTGCAGGGCTACACTGTCAGCTACACCGGACAGGGCGTCAACGAGGAAGGACTGCCCACCTACAACCTCAGCTTCGTGGACCCCAAAGGGCGCGAGTTCGACATGGAACCCGTCGCCTACGAGAGCAACCGCGGGCAGTGGATCCAGAACCCGGACCTGAAGGTGTGGGCCGAAAAGGATCTCTTCGTGGCCGTCTCCCCTAGCGCCATGTTCGGCGTGACGAATGACCGTGGTCAGATCTCCCTGGCCCGCGGGGAATCGGCGTCCCTCGGTGGAGGGGCCTATACCCTGCAGTTCGTGGAATTCGACCTGAATGTGGACCACGAGATGATCAGTGACTCGGCCGATGTGGCAGTCGGGGCGAACCTGCTCCTCACACGGGCCGACACGGGAGAAACGCGGGAGCTGAAACCGGTCTACATCATCAAGAAGGACCGCTCGGTGGAGTACCTGCAGAACTCGGTAGCCGACTGGAACATCACGGTGGCCTTCACGGGCATGAACGTGGACTCGGGCTCCATCAACCTCGGGATTGAAGGGGTAGAGATGCCGCCGGAAGACTGGCTGGTGGTGCAGGCCTACGAAAAGCCGCTCATCAGTTTGGTCTGGCTCGGATTCATCATGCTCTCCCTCGGATTCTGTCTGTCGGTCTATCGCCGCGCCGTGGACCAGCATGCCGTGACTGTACGGATCAGGAAGGAAGAATCGGTTTAAATCGGCCATTCGGTTGCCGATACAGGAGGAAGATGGCCACCCTTCCATCCTGTACTGATGTCTCCTACCCCCCTCTCCATCCTGCTCGCGGACGACAACCCTGCCAACCAGAAGGTGCTCCAGTACATGCTGGAGCGGCTGGGACATCGGGTATCCGTCGTCGGAAACGGCCTGGCCGCCGCGTCAGCCTGTGCTGCTGCCGATTTCGACCTGGTATTCATGGACATGATGATGCCCGGGATGGACGGCCCTTCGGCAGCGCGAGTCATCCGCGAAAGCGAGGCCGGCCGACGCCGCGTTCCGATCATTGCCGTAACGGCCAACGTGGAGCGGCGCGACGAGAAGCAGTGTGTGGAAGCCGGCATGGACGCCTTCCTCACCAAACCCTTCACTCTTGACCAGATCCGCGCCACCGTCCAAACCTATTCTCGGGGTCGTTTTGCCCCCACGACGGACCAAGGACTGGATGATGCCAAGCTCCGGACATTTACCGACACCATGGCTGACGGGGATTGGGGCTTCACGTTCGAGATCCTGGAGGACCTGTTGGTAGAAGCGCAGAGGGTCCGCTCCGGCATGCAGGTGGCACTGGAGCAAGAAGATCGGTCCGCCATCAGGCAACTGGCCCACTCCTTGAAATCAGCCGCGGCGGTGGTGGGCGCTGGCCAGCTGTCGATGCTATGCGAACAGATCGAGTACGCAGCAAAGGAAGTTCAGACGCTGGACGTTGAGGCCTTCATGACCCGCTTCGAGGCGGCCATAGGGTCCTTGAGAGCGGGAATCCAGCACTTCAGGCAGGAAGCAGAAGGTCGGCTCGAGTCCTGATCGGTCAGCGCGCCACCACGAATGCCCGCTGGAGTACCCCGGTCGCAGTAGCGACCCGGAGGGCGTACCAGCCCGACGCCAGTCCAGCAACGTCCACCGTCAGCGTGGATTCGCCGCCGGTGTGGACGTCCCGACCGCTCCTCACCACGCGTCCAATCACATCCACGAGTTGCCAGTCCATATTTGACGGGCGAACCCCGGATATGGGCGCATGGAGCTCCTGGCGCGCTGGCAGCGGCCACAGGGCGCCCAACGCGAGTCCATCGGGGAGCACATCCCGCTCCGTGGCCGTGCCTTCCAGCAGGACGGTAGCCGTGTTCACGGAACGCCGGATGTTCAGACCGTCCGAGGCTACCACGGCAAAACGCAGCGCGCCGGTCAGGTCCACGCCGGTGGTGTCCAGATCGAATGTGTACTGGGTGTCTGTCAGCGGCTCCGAGACGTGGACGATCTGTCCCGACGGGTCCTTGACCGCCACCCGGTAGGTCAGCCCCGGTCATGGTCAGCGTGCCGGACGTGGTCTGAGCATCTCCATAGATCCCGTAGGAGAAGTTCGAGACACCGGCTGCGGGTGCATCCTTCGTGTCGTCAATATTGTGGATGAGGTTGTTCTGGATCACCCAGCGGTCCCATCCTCCGGTCATGATGCGGATACCCGTCCATGTGTCGGTCGAGCCGGATGTGTCGATCTCGAAGCCTTCGATCGTTACGTTGTGCGCCTGGATTCCGAAGATGTACTCGTGACCTGCGCCCGTGAATTCCGCTTCTGCAGCACGAGCTCCATCGGTCACGCCATCCGCATGGATGGCGTTGTTCGGACCACGCAAGGTCAGGTAGTCCTTGTTGACAAGGATTGTGCCTTCCGTGTACGTACCGGCAACCACAACAATGGTGTCTCCCGGATCGGCCTGCAGGATCGCATGTGCTATCGTCGCACACGGATTGAGGTTGTCCAGACATCGTTGTCATCAATGGGCAAACCGACAGGAAAGTCGTTGCTTCCGGCAGCGGAAACGTAACGCGTTGCGGCTTGGCTGGTCCCTGCTGCAATGAGGGTCAACAGGAATGCCAGTACAGTAAATTTGGTTTTCATGCGGATATCGCTAAGGGGATCGCGATCGACTATGGTCAGGGTGTGTTTCGAGTACCCTGGTGAGGGCCCCCCGAAAGGGAATCCCGCACGGATAGTACTCTGCCTCTCCGTGGGTAACGAACAAAAATCAACTTTTTGCGACGGACCTATAAAAAAAGGTTTGTACACCCCGAAAACAAGCGAATTATGCTTCTAATGAACGAATTAAAAATCGATTTCTTCCCCTGATGCACGAATTCAAATCAGCCAAGTCCGCTCGTCAGATGTGGACCAGCGCGTGACGTGCCTGCGCGCGACCGCTTTCAGACAGGGTCATGAGACCACCATCTACGCGGAGGTATCCTGCCTTCCGCGCTGAACGGACGGCCATCTCTGCAAACCCGGGCTGCCACCCCAGATGATCCTGCAGGTGATCCACGCGGCATTCCCGCTCGGCCTCGGGCAGGCCCTCGTGATGGTAGAGATGGATGAGCAGCATGTCGCGGGCAAATCCGGAGCGTTGCCGTTGCCGCTGCCGGGCGCGGAAGAGTATTCCCCGCCCGGGCGCAAACACGAGAACGACCAGGAACCAGAGGCCGCTGACGGTAGCCATGGAACCTGCAATGGACACATCCAGGCCCCTGGCCATCCAGTATCCGCCCAGGGCGCAGATCACGGCGCCTGCCCCCGAGAGCAGCACCATTCGTTTCAGGTCATCGGTCAGGAGGTACGCTGCCGACGGAGGCGCCACCATGAGGGCCACGACCAGGATTGAACCCACGGCGTCGAAGGCTCCCACAATGGTCACGCTCACAACGGTCATGAAAACATATTGCAGGACAGCAGGCGCAAATCCGAGGCTTGCGGCCAGAGCGGCGTCGAACGTCGTAAGCTTGAGTTCCTTGAAGAAGACGGACAGGAAGAGCACGTTCATCGCCAGGATGCCACCCATGACGAGCAGCGATCGGGGACCCAGATCCACACCTCCGAGGGTCAACCGGTCGAACGGCGCAAACGCCAATTCCCCCAGCAGTACGGCATCCACATCCAGATGGACATCCCCCGCATAGCGCGCAATCAACAGGACGCCGACCGAGAACAGGGCCGGGAAGACGATGCCGATGGCCGCATCCTCCTTCAACAATCCCGTCCGCCGGATCACTTCCACCAGGGCCACGGTCAGGACACCGGCTCCGGCAGCGCCGAAGATGAGCAGGGGCGAACTCAGGTCCCGGGTCAAAAAAAACGCTATCACGATGCCCGGCAGGATGGCGTGGCTGATGGCATCGCTGAGCATGGCCATCCGACGCAGCACCAGGAACACGCCGGGCAGCGCGCACGAGAGGGCCACCACAACGGCAATCAATTGGATTTCCGTGGATGCGCTCATACCCGTCCCCCCTTGCGTTCCTGGAGGACCGACCGGGCGCGCTGCTCTCCCTCGGGGGTCAGTGCCCAGTGACGGGCATCAATCTGACGGGCGAACCCCAGGGTACGGAGCAACTGCAGGGTCCTCCTCGAAGCGCCCGACATGGACGCCATGACATCGAGGACACGGTCCGAGTGCGGGTGCGAGGAATCGGCGTGCTGGGAAGCCAGCGCGTAAAGATCCACCAGTACGGCTTCGACGCGGAGTGCGCGTCCTGCCTTCCAGGCGCGGATCTCCCGGAATACCAGGCCCCGATGCGGGGCAAACAACAGGGATACCGTCACGAAAACGCTGACCAGGATCACGATGGCCGGACCCGTTGGTGTGTTTGGCTGCAAGCTCGAAACAACGGCACCACCCACGCCCGAAATCGCGCCGAGGACGGCCGCCAACATGATCATGACACCCAGCCGGTCGGTCCATTGACGGGCGGCCGCGGCAGGCGCGATGATCATGGCGCTCATGAGCACAACACCGACCGTCTGCAAGCCGATCACGATGGCGGCAACGAGCATGCCTGTCAACAAACGGTCAAGATAGCGGACCGGCATGCCGATGGTGTGGGCAAACTCCCGGTCGAAGGAAACCAGCTTGAATTCCTTCCAGAACAGGAGGGTGAGCAGCAGGACGATGGTTCCGATGATCGAAATCACCCACAGATCCCGATCCACCAGCGCGGCCGCCTGTCCGAACAGATAGGAATCGAGGCCCGCCTGGTTGGCATCAGGTTGCCGCTGGATCCACGTCAAGAGGACGAGACCGAATCCAAAAAGCACCGAGAGCATCATGCCCAGGGCGCTGTCGTACTTGATGCGGGAAGATTCCGAAAGCTTGTCCACGGACACGGCCCCCAGCCACCCTACAACAGCTGCCCCGGCCAGCAGGACCACCGGGGACTTGCTGCCCGTCAGGAGGAAGGCCAGGGCAATCCCGGGAAGCGCCGCATGGGAAATGGCATCCCCGAGCAGACTCTGCCGACGCAGCAATGCAAATCCTCCGAGCGCCCCCGCCGCCAGCCCGAGCAGGGCTGCTCCGAGGGCTACCGTACGCAGCGTATAGTCGTCCAGGAAACCCATCATGCGTTCTTGCGGGCCAGGGCGGCCGACAAAAAGGCCACACGACCTCCATAGGTCTCCCGCAGGTTGTCCTCGGAAAAGACCTCGGACACAGGCCCCGCGGCAATCCGACGCACGTTGAGCAGCATGACCTCGTCAAAGTATTCGGGAACCGTCTGCAGGTCGTGGTGGACCACAACAACAGTCTTGCCGCGGGCCCGAAGGTCCCGGAGCAGCTCCACGATGGCCCGCTCTGTCGTGGCGTCCACGCCCTGGAAGGGTTCGTCCATGAAATAGACCTCGGCATCCTGTACCAGGGCCCGAGCCAGGAACACCCGTTGCTGCTGGCCGCCGGACAGCTGCGAAATCTGCCGGTCGGCAAAGCTTTCCATACCCACCTGGGCCAGCGCCTTGAGGGCCGCCTCCCGGTGATTGGCTCCCGGTCGCCGGAACCATCCGATCCGGCCGTAGAGCCCCATGAGGACCACGTCGAGCACATTGGTGGGAAAATCCCAGTCCACACTGCCCCGCTGGGGCACGTATGCCACCCGGGAGCGGTCGGCCCTATAGGGTTGATCCAGGATGAGCACCGACCCTGCTGCAGGATCCACCAGGCCCAGCACTGCCTTGATGAAGGTGGTCTTGCCGGCCCCGTTCGGCCCCACGATGGCCAGGAGCACGCCGGCGGGGACCTCAAGGTCCACGTCCCACAGGACCGGCTTGTCCCGGTAGGCAACCGTCAGATCCCGGACTTCGATGGCCAGGCTGGGGGCGTCAACATGCGGCATGGGATGCCTCGCGGGCAAAGGGGTCAGGAAGCAGGTGTCAGGCCGGCCACGATGGTTTCGACATTGGAGCGCAGCATACCCACATACGTGTCGGCTCCCGTTCCGGGTCCGCCAAGGGCATCGCCGTACAGGGTCCCGCCGATCCGTACCTCGAATCCGCGGTCGCGGACGGCGGCCCGCACGGCTTCCATGCCGCGGGGCGATATGGAGGACTCCAGGAACAGGGACGGAATACGCCTTTCGGCGACGAAGGCCGCCAGATCCCGGACATCGGCCGTGCCGGCCTCCAGAACGGTACTGATGCCCTGCAGGCCGTGCACGTCCAGGCCAAAGGCTCGCCCGAAATAGCCGAAGGCATCGTGGGACGTGACCAGGACACGATAGTCCTCTGGAATGGCGTCCAGGCTGGTGCGCGCCCAAGCGGTCAGCATATCGAGATCGGCCTCGTAGGCTGCCGTTGCCGCAGCAAACCGTTCGGCCTGCTCGGGTGCATGCGCGGAAAGGACGGTACCGACGGCCTGGGCAGCCTTTTTCCAGAGTCCGGGATCGAACCACACATGCGGATCATGATTTCCGGTGAACTGGGCGGAGGAAAGCAGATCCTCGTCCGACAGACCGTCGGTCACGGCATGGACGGGCATGCCGCGGCCTTCCATCTGCTCGAAGATCTCAACCATCTTTCCCTCGAGATGCAGCCCGTTGTAGAACACCAGTTCGGCCTCAGTGATGGCCGAAACGTCCCCCTCGCTGGCCTGGTACAGATGGGGGTCCACGCCGGGACCCATCAGGCCTTCCACAACGACCAGGTCCCCTCCGATCTGACGAACCAGATCCGCAATCACACTTGTAGTGGCCACTACGCGGATCGGGTGTTCGGGGCTTACCGGGTTGACACGATCCGATGACCGGGGCGCGCAGCCACCGAGCAGGATCACGAGGGCCAACAGGAATGGAGACAACCAGCGGATGATGTTCACAGCGGAATACCGGTCAGATTCAGTCTTCAGGACAGTGGTCTTGGGAACCGTGGTCTTCAGGACAGTGATCACCAGGACAGTGATCTTCACATTTTAGCTGCGTCTAAAAATTAGTTCCTTGGCTTTGATGATTCCTCCGGAAACGCATGCGGGCCGGCCGGGAA